>JADFPM010000111.1 GCA_022562335.1 Chloroflexota bacterium | reverse complement strand
GGGCCGCGGTGGACGTGCTGGAGATCACCAGCCCGGACAAGGGCAGCGTGACCCTGAAGAAGATCGACGATCAGTGGCGACTGACGGCGCCGATCGAGTTCGCGGCGGCCCAGACCGCGGTCGATTCCGCCCTCGACAAGCTGGCCGAGCTCGAGGTCAGCGGCGTGGCGGCCACCAGGGAGAAGAACCACGACCGGCTCGAGGTCAGCGACGAAAAGGCCGTGAAAATCCTGGTCAAACAGGGCGACAAGGTATTGGCCGATCTACGCATCGGCGCCTACCGCTCCGGCAATACGATGGTACGGGTGGCCGGCGAAGCGGTGGTTGGCGCATTGACCGGAGCGCGGTTGGGCCTGCTGCCCTCAACGACCATGGAATGGGGCGATTGGCGGCGGCTAAACCCGGAAACCAAAGTCCTCATGGGCACGGCAGAGGACCCCGACAGATTCACGGCCCGCCGGTATCAAAGCGGATTGCCGGCGGACTATCAATCGCGGATAAACCGGGGGCAATTCATCTTCCCCGTGGACGAAGAAAAGTTGGACTCCCGGCTGCCCGCCGGGGAGATCGTGGTGACGGTGGAGACCGGGACGGGGGCCAAGGCCTATCCTCTAAGTCTCATCGGCGACGGGGCGGTCAACGACTCGGTGGATGGGGTGCCGGTGGTGCTGTTGGTGCAAGACAGCCGCCGTGCGGTCGCGGTGTATTCCCCCGTGGTTGAGGACATGACGTTGACCTTTGACTATGCGGAAGACCGGCAGGCCTTCGTGGACGAAGAAACCGGGAGTCTGTGGGACCTGGGCGGCATGGCCTTCGAGGGTCCGCTGGCGGGCGTCCGATTGAAGGCGCTCAATACGCGACGGGCCTTCTGGTTCTCGATAGCGATCGCCTTCCCCGGAATGGACGTTTACATCCCCTAGGTCCGGCTCGCCAGAACATCCACAGGTTGGATTCACCCGGTCACCACGGCGCGCCTATGCCCGTTCCTAAGCATGACCAACGATTTCTACATGAAGGGTAGGGGCGGGTTTTAAACCTGCTCCTACGTCAATATTGCCAGCAAGTTTTAAAATCGCCCGGACGCACGTGTCGATTTCTTGACACCCCATGGTGGGTGTGATAAGTTTCGCACGCCCAAAATCCAGCCCATTTTTAGGGCTTTGTGATCACAAAGGAATTTGTCATGGAATCCATTTATGTAGCATTAGCAACGGGGGTATTGGCCCTTCTTTTCGCATTATTCATGGCGGTCAAAGTGCTGCGCGCCGACCCCGGAAATGAAAAGATGCAAGAGATCGGGACCGCCATCAGGGAAGGCTCAAACGCCTTTCTAAAACGGGAATACACCTGGTTGGCGCCCTTTGTGATCGTGGTGGCCGTGATCCTGTGGTTATTGATCGATTGGTACACGTTGAACTCGGTGGTGCCCAAGACGGCCATCGCCTATCTGGCGGGGACCATATGCTCGGCGACCGCGGGATTCATCGGGATGTACGTGGCGGTGCGGGCGAATGTTCGCACCGCGGCGGCGGCGGCGATCGGTTTGAACCCGGCGTTGCGGGTGGCATTTTCCAGCGGCTCGGTAATGGGCATAACCGTGGTGGGCATTGGGCTGCTGGGCGTGACCATCCTGTACATGATATTTAGAGACATCACCGTGGTGGCTGGGTTCGGCTTTGGCGCCAGTTCCATCGCCCTGTTTGCCAGGGTTGGCGGCGGCATCTTCACCAAGGCCGCCGACGTGGGCACCGACCTGGTGGGCAAGATAGAGGCGGGAATACCCGAAGACGACCCTCGAAATCCAGGGGTGATCGCCGACAACGTGGGCGACAATGTGGGCGACGTGGCCGGCATGGGGGCTGACCTGTTTGAGTCCTACGTCAGCTCCATCATCGCTTGCATTGCCCTGGCGGTTACCGCCGCCACCGTTGCCGCCAAAGCCGCCGGAACCCCGTTTGACTGGAGGGCGGACGAAGTAGTACTGCCCCTGATGCTGGCAGGGGCCGGGATCGTAGCCTCGATCCTTGGGACGTTCGTTGTACGCAGCGGCGAGCAGGCGGATTTTGGAAAACTGTTATGGGCGCTGCGCAGGGGCATCTACTCATCGGGCGTGTTGTTAGTGGTGTTTGCCCTGGTGGTGATCCTGGTGATGGACCTGCCGATAGAACTGTTCTGGGTCATCGTGACCGGATTGGCCGCCGGACTGATCATCGGGACTTCGACTGAATACTATACGTCCTACGAATACGGGCCGGTGAAAAAGATAGCTGAGACTTCCCAGACCGGGGCCGCGACGGTGATGATCAGCGGGATTGCCACGGGCATGATCAGCACGGTGATTCCCGTGGCCGCCATCAGTATCACCATCCTCGTCGCCTTCCAATTGGCCGATTTTTACGGCGTGGCCCTGGCGGGGGTTGGCCTGCTTTCTACCCTAGGCATCACCCTGGCCACCGACGCTTACGGTCCGGTGGCAGACAACGCCGGCGGCATCGCCCAGCAAGCCCATTTGGACCCGATAGTGAGGGAGCGCACCGATGCGCTGGACGCGTTGGGCAACACCACGGCGGCCACCGGCAAGGGCTTTGCCATCGGATCGGCCGCACTGACATCCTTGGCTTTGCTGGCCGCCTTTGCCGAGGCTTCGGGATTGCGTGGGCAGGTCACCTCGGAGGGCATCAACCTTTTGAACCATACCACGCTGGTGGGGCTGCTCATTGGCGCCATGTTGCCATTCCTGTTTTCGGCCTTCACCATGCAGGCCGTGGGCCGGGCCGCCATTGCCATCGTGAACGAAGTCCGGCGGCAGTTCCGAGAGATTCCGGGGATAATGGAGGGCACCGCCCGTCCTGACTACGCCCGGTGTGTCGACATCAGCACCACCGGAGCCTTGAAAGAGATGATAGTCCCCGGTTTGATGGCCGTGGTGGCGCCGGTTGCAACCGGCTTCATCCTGGGCACCCAGGCTTTGGGAGGGCTGCTCATCGGCGCGGTGGGCTCTGGATTCATGCTGGCCATCATGATGGCCACCGCGGGAGGCGCCTGGGACAACGCCAAGAAATACGTCGAGTTGGGGAACTTTGGAGGAAAGGGGTCCGATGCCCACAAGGCTGCCATCGAGGGCGACGTGGTGGGCGACCCGTTCAAAGACACGTCGGGCCCGTCGATCAATATCTTGCTCAAGCTGATGGCCATCGTGTCCCTGGTCTTTGCGCCGGTTTTCGTCCGAGTGACGCCGCTCATCGACCTCATCTAAACCCGGCCCGAACCAGGGGTCCTGGAATATAAAAAGGCGAGGCACACACCTCGCCTTTTTGTTTGCTGTTTGGTGTTGAATGGCCGCCTGGCCTGAAGAAACAGACTCTTTTCTGCCGGTCATCGCCTCAACCAATGTCATGTTGAGCCAGCCGCAGCGGCGAAACATCTGGGGAGGGGACGCCCCCCACTGCCCCAGATCCTTCGCTGCGCTCAGGATGACATAGTAAGGGTGAGGACAGCATGGTGAGGGTGAGGACAGCATGGTGAGGGTGAGGACGGCATGGCGGGGGTTGAGGACGGCATAGCGGGGTGAGAGACGGAATGGCGGGGGTGAGAGACGGCATGGTGGGGGTGAGGACGGCATGGCCGGGGTTGAGGACGGCATGGCCGGGGTTGAGAGTGACGATTCGGGAACAAGGATAACTAGGCGGGGTGACGATGACGGGCCGCGTATTGCCTTTGCCGGGTGCTTTGAACCGAACCCATCACTTGGGGTTGGCCAGGGCATTACCTATGGCATCAAGCAAAACGAGGATGTCGAAGGGCTTGATCAATATCTCCAGTACTTCAAAGGACCTGGTCATCTGCAGGACCTCTTCCCTGGGCGTGGCGGTGGTTATTATCACCGGTATTCCGGGGAGAATGCCTTCATATTGCAGGGCTTGCGCCACCGTGATCCCTGAGATTCCGGGCAGTTCCAAGTCGAGGATGATCAGGTCCGGGCGGCTCTCGCGGGCCGCGTTCAGACCCTCTTCCCCGGTGTAGGCGATGACCACCTCATGCCGGAGTTCGCCCAGGACCGCCTCGTACAACCGGCAGAGGACCTCCTGGTCTTCAATGACCAGGATGCTACTCATGGACTTGGGCGATGAACGGGTATTTGGGACCGGGAGTGGCGCGGGAAGGATTCATTCCCGTGACATGATTCACGTTGATCACGCCGGCCGGCCAAAGGCTTCCAGGTCTATAAGCCGGGCGGTGACCGATTCGCCCCGGATCTCTAGCATGCCGATGGTGCCCAACTCGCCGGTTGAATGACGCTTTGCCGGATAGGTCGGGCTGCCCGGGTTGACCAACAGCACGCCGCCGTATTGGTGGATGAGTTCGTGATGGGTGTCGCCAAAGACGACAACGTCAACCTTTTGGCCGAACTTTTTGGCCATCAATTCGTCCGGGTCGCCAGCCGGAAAGGCCAGGGTGGAGCCGTCGCCGGTGGGGACGATCCTGGGACCGGGCCATTGGATGTCGTGGATCATGCCGATGGACACCCCTTCAGCCTGGACCACGCGGGTGATCCTGGCCAGCCGGTCCCCAGGCTCCATGGGGTCTTCATAGCCGCGCACCGCCAGCACCGGCGCCACCGTTTCCAGATAATCCAGGACGCCCAGGCATTCCAGATCGCCACAGTGGAGGATCAGGTCAACGCCGTCCAGGGCCCGGAGGATTCTTTCCGGGATATTATGTCCGTTGCCGGCGGCGTGGGTGTCGGAGATCAGCCCGATTTTCATGATCCGGTCCCCGGCTAGATATCCGCCGGGGCGAGGACCGGGGCCAGGGCCTCCAGGGTCCGCTTGATTCCATCCATGGTTGAACCGTGGGGGAAGGCGACCACCGGCATGCCGGCCCCGCTTTTTCGGAGGCGGTCCATCCGGCTGCGGCAGGTGGCGGCGTCGCCCAGAATGGCGATGCCATCCAGCATCTCGCTGGAGATGGCCTGGGCGGCTTTGTCCCTTTCCCTGGCGGCCCAAGCCTCCCTTACGGCGTCGGCTTCGGTCTGGAACCCCGACCGGCAGAAAAGATCGTAATAATAGCTGCCCATTCCCGCGATATAGTAGGCCATGTGCGCCCGGACCTGGCCCTCAACCTCGGCCAATTCCTGGGGGTCGTCGGTGGTATAGCACATCGTCTGGGGGGCAATGGTGATCTGCGAGATGTCACGGCCTGCCTGCTCTGCCGCTTTGGCGATGGGTTCGGTCAACTCGGGCAGCCGTTGGTGGTGGATCCAGATGGGCAGCCAGCCGTCGGCCAACTGTCCGGTGAGTTCTAGATTCTTGGGACCCAGGCTGGCCAGATATATGGGGATCCGTTCTTGCACCGGCGCCACGTTCATTCTGAACCGGGACAATTGGAAGAAGTTTCCCTGGTGGTTCACCGGGCCGCCGCCCAGCGCCAGGCGGATTATCTCTATGTACTCCCGGGTCCGCTCCAGAGGGCGATGGAAGGGTAGGCCGTGCCAATCTTCGATCACGATCTTGCCGCTGGTGCCCAATCCCAGGGTGGCCCGCCCATTGGAGATAATGTCCAGGGAAGCGATGCTCTGGGCGATGAGGGCCGGGGTGCGGCTAAACACGGGAAGGATGCCGGTGCCCACCCGCAGGTTGGTGGTATGGCAGGCCACCGCGGTCAGGATGGTCAAGGCATCGCGGCCCCAGGATTCGCCGGTGAAAAAGGTGTCATAGCCCAGTTGGTCGGCCAGCTTGGCCACGGTTATCAGATCATCGTCGGTGGCGCCGGAGCCCAATCGCGAGGGATTAAAGGTTAAGCCGATTCTTTCCATTCGAGGCCTTTATAGCGGGATCAGTTCCGGTTTTCCCAGAGGGTGAAATAATCGGGTGAATCGCTTTGAACCGCCTCGCTCAGGTCCTGGTGGGCCAACTCCTGAAGGATGCGGTTCTCTTCGGTGATGAGACGGTTGAGCACCTCTTCCCAGTTTCCGGCCGCCGGGTTTCCCGACCGGTCCTTCAGCAGACTCCTCAACCCTTCCAACACCTTGTCCGAGTGCATCGCCAGCGCCCCGCCGCTGATGATGTAAACCACCACCGTGGGGAATTCCTCTTCGTCGTCCAGTTGCACGCCCAAGTGTTCAAGGATGAAGGTCATGGCCGTTTCGCGGACCGCTTCCTCCAGTCTCAGGGGAAGATTGATGAGATGGGCGAACGGGTAATCTCCCTGGTCCTTCACCGATATGGATATCTCCTCTTCCACGCTGCTAAAGAACCGGTCGGAAAATATGTCGTCCGTATTCAATAAGTTGACCTGCACTCCGTCATCCCGCAGGTCGACGGTGAGAAATTCCTTGAGATGGGGAAAGATGCAGATCTGAATGTCGGTGCGCTGGCCGTCGGGCAGTGGGGTGTCGAAAATTTCGTCCATTTTTGTGCGGCTCCGCCAGAGGGACGGGATAGAAGGACCGGATATATCGTGGTGAACCCCGGCGCTTTTCCAGGCCGTCGTTGCCGTCGTCGTCATCGATGCCATCGCCGGCGGGAAGGGGACCAGAGTTACTCTACAACAGTTTGGCGATGTCTTCCAGTTGGCGAATGATCCAGTGGGTGATGTCCTCGCGGCACACGGATTCGGCCAGCGTCGACGCCATCTTTTTCCGTTGCTCTTGGGGCATGGTTATCGCTTGGTAGAGGGCTTCCATGGTGCCTTCGATATCTGTCGGCGACACCGAGAGGGCCCCAGGGGCCAGTTGATGGTGCACCCCGCTGGTTTGGGAGATCACCAAAACCCCGTCCCGGGTATTGATCACAGGGCCTTCTTTGGCCACCAGGTTCATTCCCTCGATGATGGTGTTCACCAACAACGCGTCGTACAGCTTCATCCCCGCCAGCGCTTGGGTGTAGTTGTTCTCGATAAAGGTTTGTATCGGCTTCCAATCGTCGTTGCCGTAGGTCTGATTGACGTGGTTGACGGTTTGCTGAATGTCGTCCATGTACCGCTGGTATTGGCGAATGTGGGTTCGGGACGGCACCAGGAACGCCAGGAAGTTCACCCGCCCCCGTAATTCTGGGTACTTGGCAAGCATCAGGCCGAACGCCTTGAACCCCCGGACGATGTTTTTGTTGGGTTCGGCTCGGTCGATGCGGACGATGTTGATTTCGTTGGTGTGGGCCGCCAAACGGGTATCGTATTCCTGGGCCCGGGGGGAGTTGGCGATACCCTGCACCTCGGCCACGTTGATGGAAAGCGGATAAGATTTCACCTGTATGCGGCGGTCACGCCAGTCCACGGTACCCTCTTTCCGGTTTACGCTAGCTTCGGGAAGGAACTCCTCCACCGTGTCTATAAAGCTTCGGCAGTCCAGGGGTGTTTGAAACCCCACGATGTCGGCCGAGCACAAGGACGAGCAGATCCGCTGGATCATATAGGCAGGGATCATCTGCCAGTAACGGGGCGAAGGCCAGGGGATATGGATGAAGTGCTGGATGATCGCCTCGGGCAGTTTCTCCCTCACAAACTCGGGCAATAGATATAAATGGTAGTCGTGGCCAAAGATTATGGGAGGCCGCGGGTCGTCGCGGCACTCCTCCACGATGGCCTGGGCGAAGGCCTGGTTGACCGGTATGTACCCCGTCTCCCAGGCGTCGTGGACGTTGGCGTCCACATTGGGGTTATAGGGAGGGTTCCACATGTAGTGTTGGAGGAACCACAACAGAGGGTTGCACACGACGTTGTAGAACTTATGGTAGACCCGGCGGGGAGTGACCACGTAACGGAGATCGATCATGTGGCCGGGAAGGGGCGACTTGAAGCTGGGCGCCTGGCCGTTGTTGGACACTAAACGGTCGCCCTCGCTCATGGCGCTGGCTACCCAGGTGAATTCGGCGGTTTGGGTGATCGAACTGAAGGCCGTGACCACCCCACCACTGCCCCGCCGGGCCTCCGGACGGCCATCGGCGGTCATATGATGTTCCACGGGGCCGCGGTTGCTGACTAAGAACAGGCGGCGTTGGGACAATACGGTGTCGCATAGCTGGGCTAGGTCTGCCATGCTTCCACCACCACTAACATCCCGCCTGTGTGAATTCCGGATCGACGCGCCTGAGCAACGCGGTTCTTGCGTGGGCCGATCCCGCTGGGGTTAGGTCCCTCGGGCGCCGTCTGAACACGGGTGTTTTCAGGCTTATCCCAAAGAGGGAACTAGGGCGGATGGCCTCAATAGGGGTGCCTGGAAGTTACCATCAGCCCCTATGATTGTCAAGAATACTAGATGGCGCGCCCAGGTCTTTCGACGGGGTATTTCAATCATTGTTTCTTTGATCACAGGTTCGGCAGTTTACGTAGGGGCGGGTTTAAAACCGCCCGATATGCATCAAGCTAAGAAATCTTGTGTGGGAGAGGGCCAATCACATCGCCTGGCGTCAGCTGTTTAATTCCCCTCCTTACGAAGGAGGGGATAAAGGGGAGGTTAGACTCCAAGAGGGACGACCCCCTATGGTCCCCCTTATGAAGGGGGACGGATTCGAACGCTATCCCTTAAATTGATGCATATGGGGCGGATTTAGAACCCG
>JADFPM010000110.1 GCA_022562335.1 Chloroflexota bacterium | reverse complement strand
CCGGAGCAGGCCAGGTTTCGGCTGTTCGACTCGATCACGTCTTTTCTAAAAAACGCGTCCCAGTCCCAGCCTCTGATGCTGGTGCTCGACGACCTCCACTGGGCCGACAAGCCCTCCTTGCTGCTCTTGCAGTTCTTAGCCCGAGAATTGGCTTCCGCCCAGCCGGCGCGTCTGCTGGTGGTGTGCTGTTACCGGGACGTGGAGCTGTCCCGGCAACACCCTCTCTCCGAGACCCTGGCCCAGCTATCCCGGTCCACGGAAGGCGGATTCCAGCGAATTCTCCTCCGGGGCTTAGCCCCGGAGGACACGGCTCGAATCATCGAAGCGAGGGCCGGAGTGAAGCCTACTAAAGAGATGGCGGAAGCAATTCACTCCCGGACTGAGGGCAACCCCTTCTTCATGACCGAAGTCATCAGGCTGCTGTCGGAAAGCGGCGAATTGTCCGCCGGGCGCCTCAGCACGCCAGAAGCGTTGAGAATACCCGAGGGCGTCCGGGAAGTGATTGGGCAGCGTCTCAACCGGCTTTCGGCGCAATGTAACGACGTGTTGACCACCGCGTCCATCATCGGCCGTGAGTTTGATTTTCGGCTGCTCAGCGCCCTAAACGGCGGGGCAACCGATGAACAGCTGCTGCAGGTGTTGGAGGAAGCGTTGGCGGCGAGGGTCATTGAAGAGTTGCCCAGGTCGATGGAAGGATACCAATTCACCCACGCCTTGGTTCAAGAAACGTTGGCCAGCGAATTGTCGGCGGCCCGTCAGGTGCGGCTGCACACCCGCATCGCCCAGGCGCTGGAGGAACTGTACAAGGACGACCTGGAAGACCACGCCAACGAGCTGGCCCGCCACTTCACCGAGGCGGAGCCGGTGCTTGGCGCGGAAAAGCTGGTGCATTATTCCAGGTTGGCAGGGGAGGGAGCTCTCGGCGTTTACGCCTGGGAAAAGGCCGAAGTTCACTTTCAACGAGCCTTGGACGCCAAGCATGTCTCGTTGGGCGGCCGGAAACCGGCCCTAGATGCCGAAACTGCCGAGCTCCTGCACGGCCTGGGCCGCGCCCAACTGGCCATGCTTCGGGTGGACGAAGGGTGGACCACCCTGGGCCGGGCCTTCGATTACTACGCCGAGGTGGGAGACTTATCTCGGATAGTCGCAATCGCGGACTACCCCATAGACATTCAAGTGCCCGGTGACGTAGCGCCACTCCTTACCCGCGCCCTTGATTTAGCGCCTCCCGATTCCTATGAAGCGGGCCGTTTGCTACCCTGGCATGGGCGGCTCTTAGGCACACTTCAGGGTGACTACGATGGCGCCCAGGAAGCTTTGAGCCGAGCCCTCGTCATCGCTCAACGCGAGGGAGACACTGCCCTGGAGTTACAGACCCTGGCTTACGCCGCTGAAGTAGCAGGATTCTACCTTCGATGGGATCAATGTCTGGAGAAAGCTCTGCAGGCCGTCGATCTAACCGGCCACAATGATAACGCCCTTGCAGAGAATATTGCCCACAAGTGGGCGGCAATTTCCCTGGCAGCGATGGGCCATGATAGTGAGAGAGTGCGGCGGCACGCCTTAGCTTCCCTGGCCGCGGCAGAGCGGCTGCACGATCGCGTCTTTTTGCCACGCACCCTTGGTGTCGTCTGTAATGTGTTTAGCGCCTGGGGTGACTGGCAGACCGCCCGTGAGCTGAGCGGCCGCGGGCTGGCCCTGGCGCCCAGGTCTCAGAGCGTCCTACCGGTTCGGACGTTATTGGAGTACCAAGTTGGCGCCTTCGACCAGGGCGAGGCGTACCTGGAACTGGACCAGGAACTTATAAGACTCACCGACCATGGTACGAGCCCGCGCCGCGCCAGCATGGTACTGTCGATCGTCGCGCGAATAACCGGTGAATCCGCCGATTTAGACATCGCCGAGGAGGCGGCCGAAGCCGTCCTTTCGTCATCGTCTGCTACGCCAATCTTCACCTACGCAGCCAACCTAAGCCTTGGCCTGATAGCGGTGCAGCGAGGAGATGTTGCCGCGGCGGCCGAGCAGTATTCCGCCCTGGGACCCTACCGGGGGACCATGATGGCGCCGATGGTCTGGTGGACGTCCGCCGACCGCCTGCTTGGCCTCCTTTCTGAGACCATGGGCAACTCGGACCAAGCGGCCGGCCACTTTGAGGATGCCATGGTATTCTGCCGGAAGGCAGGCTACCGCCCTGAATTGGCCTGGTCTTGCTGCGACTATGCCGACCTGTTGTTGGCAGGGGCACGGCATGCCGTGCCCGTACGGTCTGACCGGGCCATTTCCCTGCTGGAAGAATCACTGGCCATCGCCACCGAGTTTGGTATGCGGCCTCTGATTGAGCGCGTAAACGAACGGCTGGAGCGGGCTCGCGCTCTGCCGGAAACGGCCCCCGCCTACCCCGACGGCCTGTCCCAGCGTGAGGTGGAGGTGCTGTGTCTCGTCGCGGCGGGCAAGACTAATCTGGAAATCGCCGAAGCGCTGGTCATCGCCGAAGGCACCGCTCGAAGGCACGTGGCCAACATCTACGAGAAGATCGGCGCCGCCAACCGTGCCGAGGCCACCGGGTACGCCCTGCGGGAAAGGTTGCTGTCTCTGGACGAAACCCAATCCGCCCAGCCCTAAACCCTCTCTCTCCCTAAGCGGCAGGACACCCGGTCCTCACCGCAACCCCTTGCTTCCTTCTTCCGCCCCCTAGTTCCAACCGCCGGTTGATCACCTCCGCGCACACCTGCATACCAACGTCCCAACCCACTACACACTTCTGCACATCGGCGCCTCCGATCCGACGATTTCCCATATTTTAGATTTGTGCTTTTCAGTCGATGCGGGCCTCCTTGGCCGCGGCCTACTATGGGTCCACAACGAATCAAACCAAGGAGACGATCATGAGCGCACCGATGAATCGCAACCAAGACGCACCAGAGACCCTAAACCAGATAACTTCAAACATTGCGGAGGTAAATCAAATGACCTCGACAAATACAACCGGAAAACTGAATAGCGGAGTCTCACGAAGCATAGTCAGCAAATTCCCGGCGAAAATCTTGGGTGGATTGGCCATCGGCGCCCTGATGGCGGCGGCGATGATATCGCCCTTGTCCGCCCGGCCCATGTCCGCCGACGAGCCGGCGAGTGTCGTGGTCAGTGAGGAGATCATCTCTCACGACCAGCTCACCGACGACCTGGGCGAATGGGGCATGGTTTCCCACTCGAACGTTAGCGCTGCTTCCGGCAATTACGACCAGCTCATCGACGACCTGGGCGAGTTCGGCCGGGTGGCTCCAAGACCACGGCCCCTTCCTACGACCAGCTCATCGACGACCTGGGCGAGTTCGGCCGGGTGGCCGGTTCCAGCACGGTGATCCCTTCCAACGACCAACTGATGGACGACCTGGGAGAATGGGGACAATAAGAATATTCTGGCCTCCGCTGGTGCGCGTGGAGGTATCACTGGGCCACGGGGTTACACTCCGTGGCCCTGATAGTTTTTTCGGCACCGCGGGCGGACAATGGTTCAACAGCCACCAGGAATAAACCTCCAGTCACTCTCATGCCGGGCAAGGCCCGGCTCGGGTTGCCGCCGTGGACTCACAATGCACGAATGTGTCCCTGGTGTTCCAACACCAACGGCTGCCATGGGGCAAAACCGTCACTAAGAATGAAAAAACCTCGGTATACGTCACCCACCATCACCGGCAAACCGCGTTCCAGGCCGTGGTCTCCGGCCCCATCTACGCCGAGCTACCGGGCCTGACCCCGAGCCTGATGTAAACCGGGTTTTGGGTCGCCGCGGCGATTTCGAGCCGGATTTAATGGACGGCGGCATCCACCACCGGCATAGGTCAATGAAGGCTTTCCAGCCTATTTGAGTTTGACAGCATCGGCGGCAGATGTTAACGTTCCCTGCAATCCAGCCTCATTTTGTCAGATGCAAAGTATTTCAAGTGGGTAGGACAGGGCAAAGGCCCCGTTGTTCTCGGTGACGGTGTGAAGATGATTCAAAACATACTTCTCCATTTAACGGCAGAACCAGCCGCCTGCTCGGGCGGCAATGTTCGCGCCCCTGGAGATTTCTTTTCGAACCCCGTCATCACGCGGTCACGCCGGAAACACACCATCCCCTGCGAACCTTAGTTCGCTCCCTCACCTCCTCGCTGCGCAAACCCATTCAGGCCTACCCAACCGATTTCCAACGCCTTTCTTTTGGCTCTTCGAGCGCCGCAGCCGCTTGTATGTTTGGCAGCTTGAGGAAAGGTGCGGGCCCCCAACAGCAACAATCGCGATCAGTGAATAAGGATATTACACGATGAACCAAGTCGGATCGCCCGTGGATTTGGGCGCGGAACAAGTCAATGAGTTGGCCCGGAACTTTTGGTATTCGGCGGTATTGCGAGCGGGGATAAAACTCGACGTTTTCTCATTGTTGGAAAATGATACGTTGACGTCTGAGGAGGTTGCCAACCGAATCGGCGCATCCCCCAGGTATACCCAATCGTTCCTCGATTGCTGTGTGGTATTGGATCTGTTGGACAAGAATGACGGCAAATTCGTAAATTCAGAAATGGCTTCGAAATTCCTCGTCAAAGGCAAAGCAGAATACGTGGGCGATCACGCCCTCCACCATACGAACACCTGGGCATCTTGGGGCCGCCTGGACGAGGTGATCAAAGAAGGTAAGACGCTTCTTCCCTACGAAACCGGGTATGTCGATGCAGACACTTACTGGTCCGACTACATGACCGGCCAGCACAACCGCGCGACCTCCGGGCAAGCCCACTATCTGGTGCAGAGTTTAGACATCAAAAAGAAGCGGAAGCTCATAGACCTGGGCGGCGGAGCGGCCAGCTACAGCATAGCCCTGTGTGACGCCAACCCCGAGCTTAAGGCCGTGGTGGTCGACCAAAAGGAGCCCCTCGCCATCGCCAAACCCCTGGTGGAAGAGAGCAATCTCGAGGACCGGATCACCCTCCTGGAAGGCGATTTTTTTGACACTCGCCTTGGGAACGGCTACGACGTTTGCCTTATCTCTGGAGTGGTGTTGATCAAGCCGGAAGAGGATTCCCGCCGGCTGTTCAAATTCGCCTTCGATATTCTGGAGCCAGGCGGCATGGTGGTCATCCAAGACTATATGCGCATCGAAGACCTCCCCGAGCGCAAGCGGCTAGACACCATGGAAGACCTGTACGTTTTGGTGGCTTTTGATCCAGGCGCCGGCGACCGTGAGGGATCGGAAGTCGCGTCCTGGCTGGAAGACGCCGGTTTTAAAAACACCGAGACCATCCCATTGCCCACTCAACTGGGCCTGGTCACCGCGGTAAAGCCATCCGTGGCTTGACCAATGATAGGATCCATAGATCTTGGCCTAATAGATAGTTTCAGACCACAGGTGCGTGGAGTCATCGTACAAGGATAGGAGAATATCATGATAGTTGAAAAACGGGTCACACCCTCAGAACGCGTCAGCGCGCTTAAGGAGTGCATCGACCGCAAGGGGGTTGCCCTCATCCTGGAGGCCCACAACGGCCTCAGCGGCATTCTGGCGGAGAAGGCCCGGGTGCAGAAGAACGGACAGACGCTGGAGTTTGACGGCCTGTGGGAAAGCAGCCTGACTGACTCGGCATCCAAGGGCCTGCCCGATGCCTCCATCGTCGGCTGCGACTCCCGCATCCACACCATAGATGAAATACTCAACGTTACTTACAAACCCATCATCGTGGACGGCGATACAGGCGGCGAACCGGCGCAATTCGAGTACCTGGTCCAGAATTTAGAGAGGCTGGGCGTATCTGCGGTCATCATCGAAGATAAGGTGTATCCCAAGCGCAACAGCCTGGACGCCACCGCCAGCCAGACTCTGGAAGACCCGGCGGCCTTCGCTGATAAGATCCAAGCCGGTAAAGAGGTGGCTTTATCCGATGACTTCATGATCATATCCAGGTTGGAAAGCTTGATCGCGGGGGCCGGCGTAGCCGATGCCCTGGACCGTGCCGAGCAGTACATCCTAGCCGGCACCGATGGGATCATGATCCACTCCAACAAGTCAGACCCTAAGGAAATCCTTGAATTTGCTGATGCCTACAAAGGGCTGTGCTCCCGGCTGGGACGGCGTCCGGTACTGGTCAGCGTACCGACCACCTACAACACCCTAAGCGATGAACAGCTGGTGGCCAATGGATTCAATATAATCATCCACGCCAACCACATGCTTCGGGCCGCCTACAAGGCCATGGAAGAAGTGGCGGCCACGATCTTGACCGGCGGCAGCAGTTTGGATGCGAATCCGGTATGCGCTCCTGTTTCCGAGATTTTCGCTTGTGTCGGCCACGACCGGATAATCCGTAAGGACAAGGAGCGAGCCACGTCGAAACGGCTCCTAAACGGGAAGGCTAGCAGTGCCGTGTTAGGTTCAGGATCGCAGCGCTAGCCCAATAATTATGGATTCTCAGGAATTTTGGGCCGTTCTCAAGGCCCGGGGCCTCACGTTTTTCTCCGGGGTGCCCGACTCCACCTTTGGGGACGCCTACAATTACATGGTCAACGACCCCGAGATTCGCTACGTCCCCGCCGTGCGCGAGGACGTAGCTTTGGGCGTGGCCAGCGCCGCTTTTTTCTCCGGGGGCCTTGGCGGGGTCATGATGCAGAACTCCGGCATCGGCAACATCATCAACCCGCTGACCTCCTTCAGCCTCATGTACAAGGTCCCCGTGCTGCTCATCATCGGGTGGCGCGGCTATGGCGGCCCGCCTAACGACGCTCCCGAACACTGGATCATGGGCGTGAAGACCCCTGAGATACTCGAGCTCTTGGGAGTACCCTGCGAAATCATGGATCCCGAGGACCTGGGGTCCGGCCTCGACCGGCTGCTGGGCAAGATACGACAGGACTCGGTGCCTGGCGCACTGCTGGTGCGCGCCGGGATGATAGGTTGATCGACCGCATCACGGCGATACAAGCCATCGTTCGGCGGGTGGAAGCCGGCGACCTGATGCTGAGCACCACCGGGATGATCTCCCGGGAGGTGTTTGTAACCGACGACCGGCCGGCCAACTTCTACATGCTTGGGTCCATGGGTCTGCTGTCCTCCTTTGGACTGGGCCTGGCGCTCCAATCTCCGGATAAGCGGGTCTACGTGCTAGAGGGAGATGGAAGCGCGCTGATGAGCTTGGGCACGTTGCCCCTCATCGCCACCGAACGTCCCAAGAACCTGATCCACATCATCCTGGACAATGAATCCTACGAATCCACCGGCGCGCAGCCTTCCATCAGCTCCAAGGTCGACCTGGCGGAGATCGGGAAGGGTTGCGGATACGCCCGCGTCGTCCGGGTGGAAGATATCGAAAGCCTGGAGGGCGCCCTGAAGGACAACGACACCATCCCTGGCCCCCACCTGATATTGGTCAAAGTGGGCATCGCTCCGGTGAAGGATATTCCAAGGGTTTCCCACACCCCCACCGAGATCAGGGACCGATTCAAAGCCAAGGTGCAACCAGAGCGTTAAATCACGGCAGTCTGGAGCACCGGGGAGCTGACACACATGATCATTTTCTCACCGGGTCCCGCCAACATCTCGGAGCGGGTCCGCGGCGCTATGGCCAATCCCGACATCGGCCATAGGGAGAGCGAGTTCACCGACATGCTCCTGGAGACCCGGACCATGCTGTTGGATATTTGCGGTGTCTCCCAAGGATACTCCTGCGCCGTGCTCAGCGGTTCCGGCACCACCGGCATCGAGGCCTCGATCACCTCGCTGGCGGACGTGAGCAACGGTGTGCTGATCCTGGCCAACGGGGTGTATGGGGACCGGGCCGCCCAGATCGCCCAGGTGTTTCAAATACCCCATACCCTGGAAAAATTCGACTGGACCGCCCCGATCCCGCTGGACCGGGCAGAACAGCTCATATCTTCCACCTCCCACGGGGCGGTGTATTTGATACACCACGAGACCACCACGGGGGTCCTCAACTCCCTGCAAGGCGTGGCCGAGATAGCCAAGGGCCACGGGAAATGGGTCATGGTCGATGCCGTGAGCAGCGTGGCCGGAGAGGAGTTGCACCTTGCCAAATGGGGTGTCGACCTGGTCATCGGTTCCGCCAATAAATGCATACGGGGAGTCCCGGGCATCGGCTTCGTGGTCGTCTCCGATAGCTTCCGGGAAGCGATCTCCCAGCGGCGAGCCGTCGCCTTCTCCACCGACCTGGTCAGCACCCTGGACCGCGAAGAGACCGGCGAGACGCCTTTCACGCCTCCGGTTCAAACGATGTATGCGCTCCGTGAAGCATTGCGGGAACTGCTGGAAGAGGGCGTCTCAGCCCGTATCGCCCACTATCAGGAGATTGCCGAGACCATGCGAAACGGCCTGGCCGCGTTGGAGCTCTCATTCCTGGTGCCGCGGGAGCACCTGTCCAACACCATGACCACGGTGATGTTGCCGGAAGGGACGACTTACGCCGGCCTGCACCAGCCTTTGAAGGAACAAGGATACCTGATCTATAAATCGCAAGGACATCTTAGCGAGACTACCTTCCGCCTGGGCACGGTGGGGGTCATCTCTCGCGAGGATGTGGAAGGTTTC
>JADFPM010000109.1 GCA_022562335.1 Chloroflexota bacterium | reverse complement strand
ATCTAAAAAGGCCACAAATGGCAGCACGGACTCCTCAATGTGGGACAAACCGTCATCACCGGTAAATACCCTTATGTATGTGGGCATGTCGACTCCTCTCCCGCTGGGTTCGCAGCTAGCCTCGCAACGGGCCTATAGTACATGATTTGGCAAGACGGTCAAGAAATCGGGCTCAAGAGATACCGGCCTCGACATTCCGGCGCAGGCGGCCGATCCAGGCGCGCAACGCCAGGTTCGAATTCACGGCGAGAAACGACAGCGCCATCATGGCGTAGACCCATCGCCTGCTCACCCGGGAGGGGGTTTCCGGGTCCAGCCAACGTTGGTTGCGGGCCAACCGGGACAGGGTGCCCAGGCCGATGAGGACCGGCCACAGGGCCGCCAAACGCAACCGGAGGCATCTTCTCGGTATGGCCAATATGTACTCCTCGGCCGCGGAGTAATGCCCCAGGGCAGTTTCGATCCCGGCCAGCAGCACCGGCCGGGCCTTTGGACCGGTCTGCGGGTCCAATAACTGGTCCGGCGCCACCCCAATCCGGTCTAATTGATCCAGGGGCAGGTAGCACCGGCCTATCCGTAAATCCTTGGGCACGTCGCGCAGGACGTTGGTCAGCTGCAACGCCTTGCCAAACCGTACCCCCAGCGCCGCCATCTTCTCGGGGTCCCAGCCATCCAGCCGAGAGACGCGGTCCATAGATATCTCGGTCCAGAACCGGCCCACGCATCCCGCCACCTGGTAGGCGTATCCGTCCAATATGGCGTCGTTTTCGATGGTCCCGATCTTCCCCGAATCCTCACCTGGAAAATTGGCCAGATCGAATTCCATACCGGCCATCAACTCCTGCAGCACCCAGCGGACGCGGCGGCCATCGCCTTCGGAGAGACCTTCCAACAGGGAGAATGCTTCCGGCAACGAGGATAGCAGCGTCCGTTCCGCCGGGATGGACCGCTGGCTGGTCAAAACGTTCCCCAACCGGTGCAGCGCGGAAAGCCGCGCCGGACCGGTCACCTGGTCACGGAAGGTCTGAAGGTGTTCCAACCGGTCCGCCGAAGGCAGAAGCCGGGTGTCCGCGATCGTGTCGGCCGCCCTGGCCAGCAGATAAGCCAATCCCACGGGCTCGCGCAGGTCCTTGGGAAGGACCCTGAGGGTGAGGTAAAAAGACCTGGAAACCGCCTTTAGCAGGCCGCCCAAGACAAGTTCGCGTTGGCGGGGGGACACCGGAGGGAGCGCGCCGTCGATTTGGGGCGAGGTCATGGCCTATTCAACCTGTAGCCGTGACGGTAATTCTCGTTGCCGTCACCCAGCGGCGGCGGCCGTCAACATGTCCGAAAAGGAGAAGTTCTTGACCTGGGTATTCTCCACTGCCTGCCGGACCAACTCGTCCACCGGCAGCGTCGATTCCAGCTTGGCAACCATGGAAGGGTCGGCCCTGATCACCGGATGCTTGGGCACGAAAAGGGTGCAGCAGTCCTGATCTGGTTGGATCGAAACTGGGAAGGTCCCCAGGATCTTGGCGGCGTTGATTATCTCTTCTTTGTTGGTACCGATAAGCGGTCTCAGGATGGGGATCCCCGCCACCTGATCCACGGCCGCGATATTCTCCAACGTCTGGGAGCTGACCTGCCCGCAACTCTCCCCGGTGACGATGGCCTTTGCCCCCATGCGCCGGGCCAATATCTCGGTGATCCGGACCATGAACCGCCGGTACAGGATTATCCGGTAGGCCGGCGGCGTGGAGACGATGATCTGTTTCTGGATCTCGGCCAACGGGACCAGAGACAGATCGGACTTGTACTGGAACCGCGTGAGCATTTGGGCCAACTCCGCCGCCTTTTCCATGGAAGAGTTGTCCACCAGGGGATAGCTGTGGAAGTGGACGAAATGAGCGTGACAGCCCCGCTTCATCATGTTCCACGCGGCCACCGGGGAATCGATCCCCCCGGACAACATGGCCGCCACCGGGCCGCTTGACCCCACGGGAAGCCCTCCCAGGGCCTTTACCTCGTCGAAATATACCAGTATCTCCTTGGGCAGCACGTCGATGAAGATCTCAAGGTCCGGGTTGGTCAGGTCCACCCTGGCGCCGGAAAGTTCTTGGACGAAGGCGCCCAGGTCCCGGTTGATCTCGTCGGACCTGATTGGGAACCGTTTATCGGCCCGGTTGGCGGTGATGCGAAACGATTCGTAGCTGTGGCTCTCCAGCAGCGAAGGAAGGATTTCCTTCACCTGGTCCAGATCGTGGGGCAGCCGGTAAGCCTGGAAGAACTTGGCCACTCCGAAACAGTCCTTCACCCGCTCTCTGACCAGTTGCCAGTCGACGTCTTCGGCCAGGGTCAGGCCTATCAACATCTGGCCCTGCCACACCTCTTCGACCCCGGCCCCCTGGGTGGCGCGGCGAAGGTTGTCGGCCAGACGCCGCATGAACCAGGGACGGTTTCTGCCCTTCAAGGCTATCTCGTGGGTCTTGACGATGGCGCATGTTTTCATCGGTACAGCGTGGCCTATCCTACCCTTTTCCCAGCAATAACCGGCTGCATAGCGAACCCTCCCGGGCCGAATCTTGCAACTCGCGGGGCTCTCCCCAGCGCCAGCCAGTATACAAAGTCGAACCTCCGGCCTCGGGATGACCGTGATCCCCATGATCGGGGGGCAACCGCGGCTCTTGGCCGTCCAACTGGGCCTGGAAAAGCGTCATCTTCAAAAGATAGCTGGGCCGTTGTTGTTGCCCCTGGGCCAAGACGTCCCCCAACGCCAACGGCACGCCCAATTTGTGCATCCCCACCCGCTGGGCGGCCTGTTCCGGCGTCTCCGCGTCCCGGCAGGAAGCGGCGGGCAAACCCCACATGCCTGGAAAATCGTCGTCATCGATCGGACGGCGCACCAAGATGACTTTGCTGCCGCCATTGCCGCCAAATACCGCTAGAGCGACGGAGCGTTTCACTTTCTGGGCATCTACCACTTCGCCCAATATTGTACCGCTATTCCAAAGGTTCGGGGGAGACAGCCGTTGGTGGTCCGGTGGACCGCCGGCCTCGCCGATGCGCTGGCGAGGAACTCTTCGGCCCAATCAAGAACCGGTTTTTACCTGGGGAGAAATCACAAGGCCCCATGCCCGCCGCCCACCCGGCGGGACGGGTTATCCTCCGCCGTGGACGGGCTATCCACGAAAAAAGGCCGGTTATCCACTGACGGGACGGCCGGCCTTTAAAGTTTCCGTCATGCCGGAATCAGCTGAAGATGGCTTCCTTGATGGCCAATACGTCCTGGCGCAATTGGCGGTCCTCGCTGATCTCCCCGTTGATCTTTCCGGCGCCGTGGATCACCGTCGCATGGTCCCGGCCGCCCAGCATGCGCCCCACCTGGGTGGGGGACATTTCCAACTCGTAGATCAGCAGGTACATGGCCACCTGCCGTGCCAGGGCGATCTTTTTGGTCCGCCGGCGCCCCGTCAGCACATCGGTGTCGAACTTGTAGTGGCTGGCCACTTTCTCGATGATGCTCTCGGGTTCTATATTGTGGCGGTCCGAATCGGACCCCACCGCGTCCAGGATGCGGGACGTCGACTCGTAGGTGATGTCCACGTTCATCAGTTGCAGGTAAGCGACGATGCGGTTCAGGCTGCCCTCCAACTCACGTACGTTCTTTTGCACCCGCTTGGCGATAAGCTCGATGATGTCATCGCCGATGCTGATCTTCAGCAGCGCCGCTTTGGACGCCAGGATAGCCATGCGTGTTTCCAATCCAGGCGGTTCGATGTCGGCGATAAGCCCCCACTCGAAGCGCGAACGCATGCGGTCCTGCAACAGGGTCAGGGCGCTGGGCGGGCGGTCCGAGGTGATCACCACCTGGCGTCCCGACGTGTGCAGATCGTTGAAGGTGTGAAAGAAACCCTCATGGGTCTGCTCTTTTCCGCTGAGGAACTGGACATCGTCCATCAGCAGGACCTGCACCCCCCGGTAATGGCTCCGGAAGTCCTCGGTGGTCCGGTTGCGGATGGCCGAGATGAAATGGTTGGTGAACTGCTCGGAAGTCACGTAGAGGACCGACTGGCCGCGGCTGGCGCAGATGTGGCCGATGGCATGGAGCAGATGGGTCTTGCCCAGCCCGACACCCGAGTATAGGAACAGTGGATTGTAGGCTTCTCCGGGAGCCTCGGCCACCGCCTGGGCCGCGCTGTAGGCCAACTGGTTGCACTCCCCCACCACGAAATTATCGAAGGTATACCGGGAATTGAACAACGGCCGGGTCAAACGCTGGCGCTGCCGCTGGGCCAGATCCGTGTCTGTGGCCGGGCCCGGTTCCAGGACTGAAGAAAGCTCTGGGGAAGCCGCCGGCTCGCCATCGTCCGAGGGGTCGATGTCCACCCGAAACTGTACGTCCAGCGGGCGTTGGGCGACTTTTTCCACGGCCTTGTGGATGGCCTGGTACATGCGGCGTTCCAGCCACTCCACAGCGAAGGCAGTGGGCACCGCCACGACGAACTGGCGCTCGTCATGGCTGACCCCTTCCGTATTTTTTAGCCAGGTCTCGAAGGTGGGCCGGGGAAGCTGAAGTTCCAATTCTCCCAACACCGCCCGCCATAGATCTCGAGACGAGGACCTTAAAGTAGTCATATATCCTCCCAACCCGCGGCCCAAAATAGCCTGGGCCGAATCCCCCTGGTAGTCCGGGAACCCGCCGTACCCTTATAAGTCCGAAAGAAAAAGCGGCGCCTCCCGGCCTTTCCCGCCCGTCAGAACCAAGCCGGGCGAAGAAATAAACCGGTGATAGAACCAGATAAAGAACAAACCCTGGGGAAAATCTTGAAGCTTCGCCCATCGGGGCGGTACCTGGTGTATCGTTGGGCTAACCAAAGCCTCTGGCCAGGCCTTAAACTCGGTTTACCCTTATCCGCCGGCGCCTATCCCGCGGCAGCCGGTGCCGTGGCAGCGGAACAACGCCCGTAGAGACCGTGAGGAGAACCGGGGTGGCAACGTTCACAACCCACTATCACGCTCATCCGCCCAAAACTATCAGGCTTGGGAGCGTTATGTCAACGCAAAAATCAAGGAATTTGGCAACCAATTTTCCGGGCGTGATCCATGCCTGACTTACCGGCGGCCAGGCAACGACCGGCCATCGGCAAATCCGGCTCCACCGTTTTGGGGTTTGCGACACCCGTGTGGCCCAACTATAATTGTGAGCATCATAAGAGTATGGATCACCCGGTTTGAGATCGGCGCGTGCCGCGCCCGGCCGGTAGAGCAACGCCAACAGGGGGAATAAATGGCCCGGCCCAGGTCCACTCCCACTAAAAAACCTTCGGCTAAAAAACCTTCGGCTAAAAAACCTTCGGCTAAAAAACCCGCTGGGGGCAAATCTCCCCAGGATGCGGCTTCGGGCCTGCCCGAGGGCATGACCAACGATGACCTGGTGGATTACTTCAAGAAGTTGGTCCTGGTCCGGACTGTGGACGAGCGCATATGGGCCCTGAACCGGCAGGGAAAGGTGCCCATCGCCGCTTCTTGTCAGGGCCATGAAGCCGCTCAGTTGGGTTCTCTGTTGGCGGCGGAGAAAGACGGCAACTGTTTCCTGTTTCCCTACTACCGGGACTTGGCCATCAAAATGGCCGCCGGTCTGACCACCGAACAGGTGATGCTGTCCTTTATGGGTAAAGAGGGCGAACCTTATAGCAACGCCCGCCAGTTCCCCTTGCAGGGCGCCGACCTCCCACACAAAATCATCCAGATCTCAAACGTGGTTGCCGCCGGCCTGACCCAGGCGGTGGGATACGCCTTGGCCTGCACCATGCTGGGAGACCGCACCGTGGTGCTGGTCTACTTCGGCGATGGGGCATCAAGTCAGGGGGAGACCCACGAGGCCATGAACTTCGCCGGGGTGCACCGGCTTCCCGTGATATTCATCTGCGAAAACAACAGGTACGCCATCTCGGTCCCACAGAGGCGCCAGATGAACCTGGACGATCTTGCCGACCGGGCGGCCGGCTACGGGTTCCCCGGTTTCGTGGTCGACGGGATGGACCTGGTCCAATGCTACGAAGCGACCCACCAGGCCATCGGCTACGCCAGGCAACAGGGACCGGTGTTGTTGGAGATGAAGGTGGAGCGGTTCATGCCCCATACCACCGACGACGACGACCGGCGTTACCGGCCCAAGGGCGAAGTCGACGAGGCCAGAAAGCGTGACCCGGTGGTCACCATGGCCGAAGACCTGGTTGAACGGGGCATCATCACCCGGAAGCAAGTGGAGGAATTCGCGGCCCTGGCCCTGAAGGAAGTGGACGAGGCAACGGATGCCGCCGACGCCGCCAGCCCTCCCGCCGCCTCCTCCCTTTACGACATGGTCTACGTCCCGTAGACCCCATGGGATCGGGCTGTGCCCGAAAGATCTAAACCTGAGGTTGTGACTTGGCCGTCATCAGCGTGATAGAAGCAGTAAGGGAAGCCATCCGCGAGGAGATGCGCCGCGACTCCAAGGTCTTCGTTTTGGGCGAAGACGTGGGCCAACGGGGCGGCGTGTTCCTGGCGACCCAGGGGCTTCTGGAAGAGTTCGGCGGTGAAAGGGTGATAGACACTCCCCTGGCCGAGGCGGCCATCATGGGCATCGCCCTGGGGGCCGCCTACCGGGGACTGCGGCCCATACCCGAGGTGCAATTCTCCGATTTCGTATGGCCCGCCGTGAACCAACTCATCGGCGAAGCCGCCCGGGTCTGCTACGGCACCAACGGGTCCCTAAACGTCCCCATGGTGGTCAGGATACCCTACGGCGGCGGGATCCGGGGCGGCCTGTTCCATTCCCAAAACGTGGAAACCTTGTTTTTCCATACCCCCGGCCTCAAGGTGATCGCGCCGGCCACCCCCTACGACGCCAAAGGCCTGCTGAAGTCGGCCATCCGGGACAACAATCCAGTCATCTGCCTGGAACACAAAAAGACCTACCGCCTGGTCCGGGGCGAGGTGCCCGAGGAGGAGTACACCGTGCCCATCGGCAAGGCCGACATCAAGCGGTCCGGGGAGAGCATCACCCTGGTTTCCTACGGCTTGACGCTCCACTACTGCCTGGAAGCGGCCGAACAGGTCTCCCAAGAAGACATCGACGTGGAAGTGGTGGACCTGCGCACCCTGACACCACTGGATAAAGAGACGGTGGTTGAATCGGTCAAGAAGACGGGCAGGCTCCTCATAGTCCATGAAGACAACGTCACCGGCGGCGTGGGCGCCGAGGTGGCCGCCGTGGCCGCGTCCGACGCATTTGAATACCTGGACGCTCCCATCTCCCGGCTGTGCGGGCCCGACGTGCCCACCATGCCTTTTGCGGAGACCCTGGAAAACGCCTACATGCCCAATACGGAAAAGGTCGCCCAGGCCCTGCGCAACCTGGCGGCGTATTAGCTAGCTGACCGCGTACGCGAGTTGGTCTGATCATGAAGGGACATCCGATCACAATAGAGTAAAATGTCATGCTGAGCCAGCCCCGATCGCAATCGGGGCGAAGCTTCGACTTCGTCGCGAGTCCTCGACGGAGTCGGGACATCTGGGGCGGGGGACAGCCCCAGATACTTCATTCTATTCAGGGTGACATTCCACGGCCGGACCGGAGAAACCCGCACGACAAGCTAGAATAGGGATGGTGCTTCTTTGGCGATAACCATCGAGCTTCCCCACGTAGGCGAATCGGTAGTGGAAGGCACTATCGGCAAGTGGCTGAAACAACCGGGCGACAAAGTCCAACGGTACGAGCCGCTGGTGGAGGTCGTGACCGACAAGGTCACCATGGAAGTGCCCTCCCCGGTAACCGGCTCGCTGCTAAAGATCTTGGCCCAGGAGGGGGAAACCATCCCCATGGGCGCGCCCATCGCAGAGATAGAAACGTCAGAATCACCGGCCGAGGCGCCTCCTTCACAGTCTATCCCCGGCCCGGCCGGATCGGCCGGCACCACCGGCTACTTGCTCCATGATGTCGGCCCGGTGGGACCAACCGGCAGCGGACCGACGGACCCTGAGGACATCGAAACCCTCGAATCTGGGGGCCCCCGTCCCCGGTCAGACGGTAAGACGGCGCGCCATTCACCGGCGGTCCGCAGGCTGGCAAACGAACACGACATCGACCTTGGCCAGGTGACCGGCACCGGCATGGGAGGCCGCATCACCCGCGACGACGTGCTGGGGTTCATCAAATCTGCACCCGATTCCGCGCCGGCCCCGTCTTCCAAACCCGTGACGCAAACGGCCCAAACCGGGGCAGCGCCGGCCACGGCCGATGCCACACCTGGCGCTACTAAAGTAGAACCGGGTGCTGACGAGGAGCATGTCCCGCTGACACCGGTGCGCCGCATGATCGCCGACGCCATGGTTCGCAGCGTAAGCCAGATACCCCATGCATGGAGCACGGTGGAGGTGGACGTCACCAGCCTGGTGGCCTTTAGAAGCCAGGTCAGGGATGATTTCCAGCGGCGGGAGGGAGTGGACCTGACCTATCTGCCCTTTGTCATCAAGGCGGTGGCAGAGTCGTTGAAAGAGCACCCAACCCTCAACGCCAGTTGGGGTGGGGACAAGATAATCCTCAAAAAACGCATCAATATCGGCATTGCCGTGGCGGCGCCGACGGG
>JADFPM010000108.1 GCA_022562335.1 Chloroflexota bacterium | reverse complement strand
GGAGGGCCTTTGGCGAACCAGCAGGTTCACCAGACACTGAATTATCCCGATGCCACCCTCTTGCCCGGTCTTATAGATTGCCATACCCACACCAACATGCCCGGGGACGGGCGCAGCGGGGAGGCGGTCAACCAGGATGATACCGACGACATACGTTTGTTGCGTTCGGCCCAGAACGTGGCCTTGGCGTTGGCTTCTGGGGTCACCACGGTTTGCGACTGCGGCGCCTGGCACGACACGGCATTCTCCTTGCGCCAATCGGTCGATTCTGGTTTGGTTAAGGGCAGCCGGGTCCTGGTGTCGGGCCGGCCCATCACCGTCACCGGCGGGCACCTTTGGTACATGGGTGCCGAGGCCGATGGCGTCGAGGGCGTGCGCGGCCAAGTGCGCCAGCTGATCAAGCAGAAAGCCGATTTCATAAAGGTAGCCGCCTCGGGCGGCAGCACATCCACCAGCGACCCATACCGGCCGTCCTTCACCGAGCCCGAGATGATCACCCTGGTGGAAGAAGCCCACAACCGGGGCCGGCCGGTGGCCGCCCACTGCCGTTGCACCGGCGCGATAAAGAATGCCCTGACGGCCGGGGTAGACATGGTGTTGCACTGCTTTTTCTGCGAATCTGACGGCGCCTACCGGTTCGACCAAGACACCGCCCGCCGGCTGGCCGATGCTGGGGTGTGGGTGAATCCCACCTTGCATCTGGGCCGGACGCGGCGGGACCTGCTGCGCCGGAAACGGGAGATCGAAGAGCTGACTACCGAGGAGCAAACACGCCTGGAAACTCTGGAAGCGAACGATGGACTCCGCTTGGAACGTTGCGCCAGGCTTATTGATGCCGGAGTGCGGCTCATCGGCGGCTCCGACTGCGGTTGGGGAACTTATCCCTTCGGAGACTTCCAGGGTGAGTTGATAGCCATGGCCGACGCCGGCCTCACTCCGCTGGCCGCCATCATCGCCGGCACCCGGGACAGCGCCGCCGCCATGGGCGTCTCGGACCGGATCGGGACCATCGAACCCGGAAAAGAGGCTGACCTGCTGGTGGTGGAAGGCGATCCTTCCCGCAACCTGGAAGACCTGCGTAAAGTGCAGGCGGTGTTCCGGGGAGGCGTCAGAATACCCGGCCCAGAACCCTCGGCCGGCCACACTTAATGCACCACTGGGAAGTGGGCGGCACCATCAACATAGGCTGGCCGGACTACGGCATTGAGGAACGCGGTTATGCCATAGTCGAATTCGACCATCTGGGACAGGTCTTCAGGGCCAGGGTCACCGACGGCAAAAAGGAAGGCGGGTTCCTGGTGGTGTTTGATTGTCCCGGCGTGGTACTGGAGATCCTGGCCGAACAGGCCACGCTGGCCGTGGGATTCAAAGTGATAGTGTCCGGCCTTAGGTGCAGCATCGAGGGCGCCGTGTTGCACAGCCTGGATTACGAATGGTACCCCACCGAAGAGTACGCCGAGCGCCCCCATTTGCTGGCCCAGACGGTGGCCGGTCTGTTGGCCGATATGCGCCGGCAGGGCGAGGAGTAGTCCCGGCAGGCCGGGGTCACTCGATTCTTAGGGCGAGCCGAGTCTTTTCTGTTCGCCCGGTGCTTGTCGAAGGGCAGCTAGGTGGTTCGACAAGCTCACCACGAACGGGAGGTTAGGGGGTCGCGACGGATGATCGAGAAATCCCAGACAGCGGTGTAGGCGTTGTCATGCCTGCCCGGCCGGGTTATCATTATCGCCGGAAATGCCCGCGGCCGGGCCTTGCCCCAATAACCACCGCTTTAAACATGACCAAGATTAGGAGGCACCCATGAAAGTCGTAACCATGAGCGACGTACCCAGAGAAGCCGCCCCGATGACCGGCGGCCTGATGACGGGCACCCAGGTCTGGCGCCAGTCGATCTTGCAACCCACCGACAGCACCAACTTCAACTTCGCCATCGTGGCCTTCGACGCTGGTTCACGCAATAAATTCCACAAACACAGCGGAGACCAGATCTTGATCATAACCGAAGGCATCGGAAAGGTCGTCAACGACACCGAGGAAATCATCGTGAAGCAAGGCGATGTGGTGTTGATCCCGGCAGGAGAGAACCACTGGCACGGGGCCCCTGACAGCACCTCCATGGCCCACATCACCGTAACCGTCAAGGGCAGCGAGACCGAACAGACCGAGGCGTAGATCCAAAATCGGACCTGCCCAAAAGCGTAGGGGCACGCCGCAGCGTGCTCCTATCTGTTATCCCAAAAAAACCTTTGATCGATCCCGATTATCCGGCCGGCGGCTCCACGTGGGCGGCCAGTTGGGTTATGGTCTGTTCCAATGACCTTTCCAGGTCTTTGGACTCCGGGGTCTCCTCTCCCAGAGGCGTGGCTCCGATCAGCCGGTACATGTCGGCCACCCCTTGAAACAGGTGGGGCGTCATCCCCAGCCCGCTGAAGGTAGCTTGGATCTCTTCCATCTCGCTGACCCAGCGGCGGGACTTGGCAGGCACTCCAGGCAATCCCCGTTCCATCCGCTGGTAGACGGCCCCTTGCCCGTCCTGGAACTCCGCTTTGAGATGTCCGGAAAGCCCCATGAGCTCGGCGGCCATCAGCAATTGGGCATACAGGGCCGATGAGCCTTTGGTCATGGCGGCGTAACACATCTTGATGCCCGACGCTTGGCCCGTATCGGGGCCTATGTTTCTGACGTCCAGGCCAAACTCCCGCAGTTGCTCTAATTCGGATGCGCGGGGGCCAGAGGTGTAAAACCGGGGACTGGAACCGTTGCTAGGCGGGCCTCCGATGATGGAGGCGTCGACAAACCGCGCCCCTGATTCCGTGATCACAGGCTCGATATCCCGCGCCACCTGCGGTGCAATGGCGTTGCATTCGGCGAAAAGCAGGTCCGTCCCCGTTGAGCGCACCGCATCAGCCACCATCCGGGCTACGCTGGGCGCGGATTCGGACACGGTGATGGAAAGCACGATGTCAGACTGGTCTACCATCTGCTCAAAATTTGGGACGTCAACTATGCCTGCCTGCTCCGACAGGGTCCGGGTGCGGGCGCTCCGTCCCGTCAAACAGGTCACCACCCGCAGTTCATGCTCCCGGAGAAGCTGTCCCACGGCGTGACCCATGTCTCCCGGGCTCAGGATCGCCACTGTTTCAATAGTCAAACTCACTATCCCCTAAGATAAAAATATCTCCTGAAAAATACTAGCCTTTAAAACAGGCCTTCGGCAAAGCCTATCTGGTACATGAGAAACCCGCCGAAAACGATGCTGAGCGCACCGACCGAGAATTGTATACCCCGGTTCAGGTTGGGCAATCTGTTGGCCGACGTCACGAAGGGCACGCTGATCAATATGGTCATTATCCCCATGCTTAAGATCGAACCCAACCCAAACACCAATATATAAACCATCCCCGCCATCGCCGACTCGATGGAAGCCAGGATCAGCAGGGTAAGCGCCGCGCTTCCGGCCAGGCCGTGGACCGTGCCGACGAAGAAGGATTTCTTCCGAAGGAACGGTTTTCCTATGCCGGTCTCCCCGTGGTGGACCTGGTTTATACCAGCCTCATTGTCGTGGGAATGGTAGTGCTGATGGCTGGATTCCTCGTGGCCATGGGCGTGTTGGTGCACCTTCTTTTTCCAGAAACCGTACACCACCTGGGCGCCCAGTCCCACCAGCATGATGCCCACCAAAAATTCCAGCAGCAGGGCCATGCGGTCAGGGATGGTGAGCCTTAGAGCGATGATGACCACCCCTACCAGGAACAGGGTGGCCGTGTGGCCCAGTCCCCAAGACACTCCCACCCAAAACGACTTCAAGGGATTGCGATATTCGCTGACGATGGTGGAGACCGCCACCACATGGTCAGGGTCCAAGGAATGTTTAGTCCCCAATAGCAGACCCAACCCCAGGGCTGCGAACAGGCCTAGTTGGGCCAATTGCTCTTCCATGTTGTCTCCTCAAACTCGGGAGTGGCTCACGCTCTTCCCGATACGCTTCGTCCGTTAATCTTTGCCGGAGACCGGCTGGCAATCGGAACAAACACCGGTGATGGTGAAATGCTCCAGATCCGGCTCGAAGGAGAAATCCGAGATCAGCGTCCGGCGGAACTCTTCCAGATAGTGGGGTCCCAGGTTAAAAGCGCCGTTGCACACCCGGCACACCATGTGGTGGTGCCGCCCCGATGGATCGGTAAGTTCGTAGTGCAACCGGTCGCCGATGGCCACTTCGGTCACCACGCCCAGGTCTTTGTAGAGATGGAGGGTGCGGTACACCGTGGCGATGTCCATGTAGGGGTAGGCGGCCTTGGCGCGGGTAAAAACGTCGTCCACGCCCATGTGCCCATCGCTTTCCGCGACGATGGAGAGGACCAGCAGCCGTTGCGGGGTCAGCCGGTGCCCCTTCTTCCGCAGGGTTTCTATGGCTTCTTCGTATCTGGTCATGCCAGTGGCCGCACTTGCAATCATTTGCAATTACGCAGTGTAGCATAACCCAATACCTTGTCAATACTTACGGTGGTCTTTAAATAAAATGGCATTATACGCTGAGGCACGCCGCGGCGCGCGCCATATGCATCAAGCTAAGAAATCTTGTGTAGGAGAGGGCCAAACACATCGCCTGGCGTCAACTGCTTAATTCCCCTCCTTGCGAAGGAGGGGATAAAGGGGAGGTTAGACTCCAAGAGGGACGACCCCCTATGGTCCCCCTTTAGAAGGGGGACGGATTCGAACGCTATCCCTTGAATTGATGCATATGGGGCGCACGGCCATGCGCCCCTACCGTTAGCTAAAGCAGAGCGTCTGACCTGGCATCCGGACCCGGTGAATATCAGTTTGCTTCCCGGATGATCCCGTACATGTGCCGGTAAAGCTTCAATCCTTCTTTGGCCAGATCCCACACACTCCCGCCCGAGGGCCTAACATGGTCAAAGGCCAAGACCTCGGTGTAACGGACATCTCCCCGGTCCTGTAGGGCCCGCTTCAAACGGCGGGACTCCACCGAGGGAACCAGCCGGTCGTTCCGGTCGTGCAAGATCAGCACCCGGGCCTTCAGGTTGGCCAGGTGGGCGCTGGGGGATATCTGTTTCATGTTTTCCCGGAATCCTGAAGGAAGGGCCTGGTACAGGAGCCGGGCCTCCTCCAGGGAGGTCCCCTCCAGCAGGCGCCGGACCCCCAGGGCCTGGGGTGAAAGACCCGCCAGGTCTTGCTCCGCCACCTGGACCCCGTTTATAAACAACCCCTCCAGCAAGGCCCGCTCCCGGGGATCTTCCAAGGTTTCCACAAGTTCGTTGGCAAACACCTTCATGGTCAGGCTATCGGGGTCCCAGGGCTCCCGGCCGCCCTGGTAAAACCGGGAGCGTGTCGCCAACTGAAGCAGCAGGTCCCGGGCGTCGTAATAAGGGCCGAAGGCGTTGACGAAAGCCACATCGTCGTTGATCCGGGGGTCGGCGGCCGCCACCAACGCGAAAGAGGCCCCCACGCAGAAGCCTCCCATGCCCAAACGCTTACGGTCCACGTATTCCTGGGCGGCCAGGTACTGGAAAGCCCAGACCAGGTTCTCGATCTCATTGGGGTCGATGTTGTGACGCAGCGCCATGGTCGGCGACCAGTGGAACATCACGACAAACCCGGAGCGGGCCAGGGCGTTGCCCAGGTTGATCACGTCTTTGTCGTCCCGTCCGGCCGCGTTGGCGCCCAGAAAGATCAGCACCGCCGCCCGGCCCGGAGCGCCGGGTTCATCGGCGATGCGGTAGATATCGGCCACGCCTTCGCCGCTGGCCTGGGGATAGGTCACCTCTTGCCGCACCGGCTGACCCGTGAACCACTCTTGGGGCTTGACCCCCAAGTCCAAGACCTGGGAAACGAAGAGTGCGGTATGAAACCCGGCCCGGCCCCATGGAGTCGCGGTCACAAAGATAACCAAGGCCACCACCGCGATCGCCAAACCAAACACCGCCCGGGCAGCCCACTTTGCCAGGCTTCGGCGGTTAAAAAGCCCCCGGGGCGCCAGACGGAGGGTCCATTTGCCAACCAAACTTTTCAATGGGTGACCTGCAACGAGAACGATCTCAAACGCGGACCCGGCTGATCATGCCCGCGCAGATCAGGCGGGTGGCCGCCATGGTCAGGAACACCACCGGCCACGGGCTGCCGGTCATATCTAAAACCACGCTGAAGACGATGGCCTGCAACCCGGCGTAGGCATAGCCGTGGGCGTCCAACAGGCCGGCCGAGGTGCCCGACATGCGCCTGCCCGCGATATCTATCGCCACGGTGGAGATTGGCGAAAGCCCCATGGATATCCCGCCAATGAGGAGCAGCACAGCTCCCAGGGCGATATTGACCGGCGGCGCCAGGGCAATGCCCACCAGGGCGGCCGCGCTGATCAGGCAGGAGACGATGACCATCGGCCTGCGGGCGCTGTGGAGCAGCCGGTCGGAGATCAACCCCGAGATGGGAGGAGCTACCAGGTACCCCACGGGCAAAAGAATGGTGAGCATCAGTGTGGACTCTATACTCAACCCGCCCTGTTCAAAGTAGTAAATGGGCACCCAGGTTGTGAGGCCATAGCGGACCACGTTTTCCAGGCCCTTCACGTGGCTGGCAAGTTGGAAACGGGGATTCGACAGCAATTCTCTATAGGGACCAAAACCCCTGAGCCGCTCCGGGGCCACCGCCTCGGGGATGGCCGACACCTCATCGTCCTCCACGTATTCGGGCAGGCCGACATCGCCGGGACGGTCCCGGGTCAGAAAATAAAAGGCCACCCCCAGCACACCGATGATCAGCGGCGGGTAGCGGAAAGCCGCCCGCCAGCCAAATTCGGCGCCCACGGTCCCCGAAACCCACCACATCAAAAGCATGGCGCCGCCGGTGAAGGTGCCCAAGATACCCATCGCCATCCCCCGGTCCCGCCGGGGCCACCATTGGGAGATCATGCTGATGGCGGGGCTCCAACACGCCGCGTTGACAAACCCGGCGATCCCCAGCGGTATCGCAATGGACATGGCGCTGGTGCCGAAGCTGGTGACTACGTTGAGCAGGCTGGTGAGAACCGCGCCCACAGCCACCCACAAGCGCAGGCCGTAGCTTTCCGCCAGGCGGCCGTGGACCAGGTCACCCAGGCCGAATCCCCATAACAAAAGGGCGTTAATGATCCCGATCTCAATATGACTTAGGGAAAGGTCTTCTTTGACCAGGGGCGCCAGCGGCCAAAAAGCAAAACGGCCCAGGTAAACAAATAGGTAGAACCCGCAGAACGCCACCAGGATCCGCCATTTCCAGACATGATACGCGGCGGGGAGGTCGCCGTAGGGTTGGGGAGACGGTGTGGACCCCCGGCCGGAGGCGCCACCGGGTTGGCTTATGGGATGCCCTGAAGAGTTGTCGTCGTCCATCAAAAAAACCGGGGATCCGGCAGCGATAGACACCGCCGGTAAACCAGCGGTGTCTGATTTGGAGTCGGTTCTGAGGTTATCGAGGGATGGGCCGGCCGTAACCGTGACCGGCGGCGGACACTAGGCGGGTATGGCCGACCGGGCGATATCCAGAAGCTCCTCGACGCTGGCATCCAAATCGATGGGGTCGCCGTGGGGCTGCGGCACGTCGAACCCGGTCCGGTAGTAAAGCTCGATGCGGTTGCCTTCGGGGTCGAAGAAATACATGCCCAACGCATTGCCGTGGCTGACGGTGCGCTCGACGGTTACCCCTTCTGCTTTGAAACGCTGGTAGAACTCTTTCAGGTCTTCAACGCTATTGACGATGAAGGATATCTGTTGAATCACCTTGGTGTCGCCGCTGGTGACCCGGCCCTTCATCAGGACGAACTCGTGGTGCTCCCGCTTGGGATCGGCGCTCATAAAGACCATTCCCCGGTTTTCCAAGTCTTCATCGGCTATCTGCAAACCCATGACCCTGGAGTAGAAGTCCCGCTGTTTCATCAGGTCTTCCGTGTAGACACCGACGTGGCCCAATGCTTCTATGGCAGGCATATTGTGTTTCCTCCATCAGAGTATGGTTGATTGCCGATATTATAGCATTCTCGAAACGAACCACGGGGTCACGGCCCTGATGGGGAATCTCCTGATGTTATTTGCGCTACCACCCGGTCCAAGGAATCGGTGATGTCTTTGGACGAATCGACCAGCAGATGCGCCCGCCGGATCGGCTCTTCAAAGGGGCGCATCCGGCTGTGGATGCGCCAGGTGGCGTCGGAATAGCCTATGGGGTCCCGGCCCAACACCCGGTCCGCCAGCCTCTCTCTGACCACGGATTGGGGCGCCGTGAACCCTACCATCACCAATCGAGCTTCATGTTTATCGGCGATGTGATAAATGGGTTGGCGGAAATCCTCGGTGAGGTTGGTGGCGTCGAACAAGACCCTCTTTCCCTGTCCCAAGTACTCATCGATCAACAAATAACAGGCTCGGAACACCCGCCGGTGCTCTCCAGGGGTGTATTTGGGCTTGGCCACCAGTATCTTACGCAGCCGGTCGGATTCCAACACCAACATATGCGTCCGCTTGACCAATTCCCTGGCGAAATAGGACTTGCCCGTACCCGGCAGTCCGCACAATGCCACCAGAACCGGCCCGCAGCCTTTTTGACCGCCGCCTTGATCCCAGGATTCCGGGTCCAAGACCGAGCGCAGAGCGGCAGCATCTTCGGCCAGGCGGCGCTCCTGACCCGGAGACGGTTTT
>JADFPM010000107.1 GCA_022562335.1 Chloroflexota bacterium | reverse complement strand
ATGGCTGCCACAGGCACGCGGGAGATCCAGTACCGGGAAGCCATCAATGAGGCCATCCGCCAGGAGATGGAGCGGGATGAGTCGGTCATCATCATGGGCGAGGAGATCGCCGGCGGCGCGGGCCGGGAGCATCTGGGCATAATCGACGCCTGGGGCGGGCCTTTCCGCACCACCGTTGGCTTGATCCAGCAGTTCGGAAATCAGCGGGTGCTGGACACGCCTCTGTCCGAGGCAGCCTTCGTCGGGGCGGCCATTGGAGCGGCCTCCACGGGTATGCGCACCATCGCCGAGCTGATGTTCATCGACTTCGTGGGCGTTTGCATGGACCAACTGCTGAACAACGCCGCCAAGATGCGCTACATGTTCGGCGGCCAGGTCACGGTGCCATTCACCCTTTTGACCCGCATCGGGGCCGGCTTCGGCAGCGCCGCCCAGCACTCGGAATCCTACTATTCGCTATTCAGCCACATCCCCGGGCTGAAGGGAGTTTGCCCTTCCGACGCCTACACGGCCAAGGGTTTGCTCACCGCGGCCATCCGGGACGACGACCCGGTGATGTATTTCGAACACAAGGGGCTGTACGGCGTCACCGGCCTGGTCCCCGAGGAACCCTACGAACTGCCCTTGGGCAAAGCCCGGACCGTCCGCGAAGGAACAGATATCACCCTGGTGGGCATCTCAAAGATGACCTGGATCTGCACCGCCGCCGCCGAGGAACTGGCCAAGTCCGGCGTCCAGGCCGAAGTGGTGGACCTGCTCAGCATCTCACCCATCGACTACGACCACGTCATCGAATCGGTGAAGCGTACCCACCGGCTGATTGTGGTGGATGAAGACACGCCGATATGCAGCATGGCTTCCGAGATCTGCGCCAGGGTGGCCGAAGAAGCCTTCGACTACCTGGACGCGCCGCCGTCCCGGGTGACGGCCCCCCACACGCCGGTGCCTTACAGCCGTGCGTTGGAGAACAACTACATGCCCAACGAGGCCCGCGTGATCAGCACGGTTCAGAGGCTGCTGGCCAGGGGCTGATCAAAACGGGCTAATGAAACAGCAGGCCGCCGTTGACGTTGTAGGCCTGCCCGGTGATGAACGCGGCGTCTTCCGAGGCCAGGAAGGCCACCATGTTGGCCACGTCCTCGGCTGAGGGGATTTTATCTAGCGCCAGTCTGGAGGAACGGCAGATGGCCCAACGACCCACGCCTACTTTCAACGACCCCTCGCCCATTGACCCCGCCACCATCGCGGACCCCTACCCGCGTTATCAACAACTCCGGACCGAGGACCCAGTGCACTGGCATCAGGGGCTCAACGGCTGGGTGCTCACCCGTTACGCGGACGTCCTGGCCGCGTTGCGTGACCAGCGCCTCTCTTCTGAACTGATGAGCGGTTTCACGGAACGGCTTTCGGAGGCCGCCAACGAGAAGATCCAGCCCCTGATCCGCCTGTTCTCGGACATGATGTTGATGTCCGATCCTCCCGACCACACGCGCCTCCGAATGCTGGCCAACAAGGCGTTCACCCCTCGGGTGATAGATCGGATGCGGTCCAACATTCAGGCAACGGTTGAAGGGCTGTTGGATGGCATTCAACAAAATGGCAGGCAGGATGGCAAATTTGATCTGATCGAAGACCTGGCTTACCCTTTGCCGGCCATCGCAATTTCCGAAATGCTGGGGGTGCCGGCCGAGGACCGGGACCAATTTAAGAATTGGACCGGCGACCTGGCGGCCTTCCTGGGCAATGTCCGCATGGTGGCCCAGACGGGGGGAATAGCCCAAAAAAGCGTGCTTGAGCTGTCGGATTACCTCAGGAAGATCATTTCCCAGCGCCGTCTGGAGCCCCAAGAGGACCTGATATCCGCCTTGGTGGCTGCCGAGGAGGAGGGAGATAGATTCAGCGAGGCCGAGCTTTATTCCATGTGCATCTTGCTGATGATGGCCGGCCACGAGACCACCACCAATCTTATCGGCAACGGCCTGCTGGCCCTGCTGCAAAACCGGGACCAGTTGGAAAAACTGAGTACCCGTCCTGAATTGATTGAAACCGCCGTAGAGGAATTCTTGCGTTACGACTCGCCGGTCCAGTCCGCGGCAAGGATCGCCATGGCGGACATAGAGTTGGGCGGGAAGCGCATCGAAAAGGGCCAGCGTGTCACAATGATCCTGAGCGCGGCTAACCGGGACCCCGAGCGGTTCTCAAACCCGGACCGGTTAGACATCACCCGGGAAGACAACCGGCACTTGTCGTTCGGATTCGGCTCCCACTTTTGCCTCGGCGCCGCTCTGGCCCGCTTGGAAGCGCAGATTTCCATTGGCGGCGTGGTGCAGCGCTGGCCCGGTCTACGGTTGGCCGCTGACGAGTTGGAGTGGCGCTACAACCCGGCTTTCCGCGGCCTTAAATCCCTGCCAGTGGCCTTCTGAAACGGGCGTTGGTAAGGCCGACCGGTAGCACGTACCCCCTCGCTCCCCACGGGCTAGTGAAACAGCAGGCCGCCGTTGACGTTGTAGGCCTGCCCGGTGATGAACGCGGCGTCTTCCGAGGCCAGGAAGGCCACCATGTTGGCCACGTCCTCGGCTTCGGCGATCCTCCCCAAAGGCGTACGCCGTCCCGCCTCCTCCACTATCCGGCCCCGGAACTCCTCCAACGTGACACCCTGCTCTTCCGCCAGGCCCCGCTCCCAGTAGCTCATCCTGTCGGTGTTGATGGGGCCGGGACAAACGGCATTGACCGTGATCTGGTATTCGGCCAGGTCCATGGCCGACGCCTGGGTCAAACCCAGGACCGCGAATTTAGAGGCGGAATAAGCCGCGCCCATGGCGCTGGCCTGCTTGCCGGCGTTGGAGGCTATATTGATGATCCGGCCGCCTTTCCCCAGCCGCACCATCTCCCGCCCCACCACCTGGGTGCACACGAACACCGCCGTGGTGTTGATGGCCAGAAAGTGGTCCCACACCTCCCGGGAAAGCTCGGTGACGGGGACTTTGTCCCGGCCGATTATGGCCCTGGCGTTGTTCACCAAGATATCTATGCCGCCGAACCGGTCCATCACCTGGCCGACCATCCCCTGTATCTGCCCATCGTCGGAAAGATCGCAATAAACGGGAAGGCAGGCCCGCCCCAGGGACTCTATCTCTTCCGCCACGCTGTCGATGCTGTGCCACTCTTCCCTTACCTCCGCCGGAGGAAGGTCGGAAGTCTCGCGGCGCACGTCGGTGATGGCCACGTCGGCGCCACGCTGGGCCAGCTTCAAAGCGGTGGCCCGCCCCACGCCGCGCATCCCCCCGGCTCCGGTCACCAGTGCTATCTTGCCTTCCAGATCAGCCATGTCTCACTTCCACTAACGGTTTATACCTTGGTTTTAGAGGCATTATAATGTCCAACAATCCGGTGTCAAAAAGGAGACCAGCATGGCCACTTCCATCATTCGGGGCAAGTACGTCATCGTGCGGGCCGGCAGCGACGCCGGATCCACCACGGTCATCTCCGATGGCGCCGTGTTCCAGAGGGACGGGGTCATCGAAGACGTTGGCCCTTACTCCGCCGTCAAGGCCGCCCACGACGCCGATGAAGAGCTGGGCGGCCATGGCTACCTGGTTTTTCCCGGCTTGGTCAACTGCCACCACCACGGCCGCGGCGTCTCCACCTTCCAGATGGGCACCTGCGACGATTCCCTGGAGACGTGGATGCTGGCCGGCTGGGGTCGCCGTCCCTATGACCACTACTTGATGACGGTCTACACCGCCATTCAGATGCTGGAGTCGGGCACCACCACCGTCATGTACAACCATCCACAAACGCCCGTGGCGGGGCTGGAGGAGGACATTGACCAGATAATCCGGGGGTTCTCCGACTCTGGCATGCGCACCGCTTTCTCGGTCTACTTCCGGGAACGCAACCGGGTGGTGTACGCCGACGACGCACAATTCATCGCCGGTCTGCCCGGTCACCTGGGCGATGGTCTGACGCGCTACCTGGCCGCCATCGACATGACGGCCCAGGACTATTTCGCCATGTTTCGCAGCATCCGCGAAAAATACGACACCGGCCCCGGCGGCAGGTTGCGGGTGTTGTTAAGCCCCAGCAACGTCCAGTGGGTTTCCGATGAATTCCTGCAGCAGACCAAGGAGCTGGCCGCCCAGTTCCACACCGGCATCCACATGCATCTGGTGGAGAGCTTCTATCAAAAGGAGTACGGCAACCGGCATTGGGGTAAGACCCCGGTGGCCCACCTCGACGAACTGGGGTTCCTGGGGCCCGAGCTATCCTGCGCCCACGCCGTGTGGCTGACCAGCCAGGACATCGGCCTGCTGGCCCAGAGCCAGACCACCGTGTGTCACAATCCCAGTTCAAATTTGAGGTTGAAAAACGGCATCGCTCCGGTCAACGACATGCTGGCCGCGGGGGTCAACGTGGCGATGGGCACCGACAGCACCGCGCTAAACGATGACGACGACATGCTCCAGGAGATGCGCCTGGCGGCGAAATTGCACCGCCAGCCGGGGGTGGACCAACCCGCCCTCACTTCGCAAGGGTCCCTGGCGATGGCCACCGCCAACGCCGCCCGGCCCACCTGTTTTGACCAGGAGATCGGCGTCTTGGAAAGGGGTTATCGAGCCGACATGGTGCTGCTGGATTTGAAATCCATCGAGGAGCCCTACCTGGACGCGGACATCGACCCGGTGGACGCCCTGCTCTACCGCGGAAAGGCCAGCCAGGTGGACACGGTCATCATCGACGGAGAGGTGGTGCTGCGAGGCGGCAAGCCCACCAAGGTGGACAAAGACGAGATCGTGCGGGAACTAAAAGAACGCTTTTCGGCGCCGTTGGACCCGAAGACCCAAGAGACGCGGGCCTTGGTTGGTGAGCTGCTGCCCTACGTCAAAAGGTTCTATCAGACGTGGCAGCCGGGCCAGGGCGAGCCCCACTACCGGTTCAACAGCCGAAGCTAGAACGGCCGGGCGTCAACCTGCGCGGGACCATTTCTATATCGTAAGAAACCCACGGGTCCGAGCCGTGCTTATGGTAGTATTATGCCTGTTCAACTCGTGGATGTGGCCAAATGGTAGGGGCGCAAGGCCTTTCGCCCCTACGCCATCGTTCAGGCCGGCAGACTGGAAATCAGAATTCACGCCGGGGGACCTCGAGGCTTTCACACCCGCCTGGCAGACCACCGGGAATCTTTTAGCATCGGGAAACTCAAAGGAGGCCAACAACGATGACAACCGTGGGCGCCGGCAAGTTCACCTACACCTATATCCAGGACTGGGCCAAGCTGCCCGCGGGACAGTCTTTTGGCACGGTCAGCGCCATTGCCACCGACTCCCAGGACCGCGTCTACGCCTTCCAACGGGCCGAGCCGCCGGTGTTGGTCTTCGACCGGGACGGGAATTTTCTGAGTTCCTGGGGCAACGGTAATTTCGTGGACCCCCACGGCTTATTCATCAAGGACGACATTGTCTACGTCACCGACCGGGAAGGCTCCACCGCCATGAGATACACCCTGGACGGCAAGCCGTTGCAGATCATCGGCACCCTGGGCGAATTTTCGGACACGGGGTGTGAGGTCACCGGCGCGGTTTGCCCCCGTTCCGCCGGGCCCTTCAACTACATCACCGAAATGGTCCCCCACCCTTCTGGAGACCTCTACATCTCCGACGGGTACCGCAACGCCCGGGTCCACCGGTTCACCAAAGACGGCACGTTGGTGTCTTCCTGGGGCGAGCCGGGCAAGGGCGGGCCCAACGAATTCCACCTGCCCCACAGCCTCATCGTCGGCCAGGACGGCCGCATCTACCTATGCGACCGGGAGAACAGCCGCATCCAGGTTTTCTCCGCCGAGGGCGAGTACATCACCATGTGGACCGACATGCAGCGCCCCCTGGACATATCCCAGGACAAAGAAGGCAATTTCGTCATCAGCGAGCGAGTCAGGGAGGACGGCGGGCCGGCCCAGATGAGCGTCCTGGACGGCGAGGGCAAGGTGCTGGCCCGCTGGCCGTCCCGCTCGGCCCACGGCTCCTGGGTCGACGCCCACGGCGACATCTATCTGGCTCTGACCGCCGAAAAAAGCATCGACAAGTACGTCCGCCAAGGGTAAGCATCTATGCAAATCGGGATGTTCTACCAGATACAGGTCCCCAAGCCCTGGACCGCGGACAGCGATCACCAGAAGTATTGGGAACTGTTGGAGCAGGTCAGCTACGCCGAGGAACTGGGCCTGGCCAGCGTTTGGATGGCCGACCACCAGTTCCGTTCCGAATGGTCCCATTCCAGCGCGCCGGACGTCACCCTGGCCGCCCTGAGCCAACGCACCTCCAAGATCCGCCTGGGCATCGCCGTGGTGGTGCCGCCGGTGCAACACCCATTACACATCGCCGCCCGTACCGCCACCCTGGACATCCTCAGCAACGGCAGGGTAGACCTGGGCGTGGGCCGGTCGGGCTACCCTTACCAGATGGCTGCCTTTGGAGCAGACCTGGCGGACGCCACCGGCATGGTGGACGAGGCGTTGGAGATAATCCCCAAGGCATGGGCCCCGGGTGAATTCACTTACCAGGGCCGCCATTACAACATACCCCTGCGGGAGGTCCATCCCAAACCGGTGCAAAAGCCCCATCCACCCATCTGGCTGGGTTGCAGCCAGGACGAGACGTTTCAAAAGGCGGGCAGCATGGGGCTGGGTTGCCTGGCCATGGCCGGCGGGGGCCGGGAACGTCTGACCAAGCTGATAGACCTGTATCGCGGCGGCATACGTGAAGCCGAGGCAGCGGGCAGGCCGGTGCACAACCGGGTTTCCGCGGGAACGATCGCCTTTTGCGGGGAAGACCGGGCCAAAACCATGGAGCGGGCCGCCGGTATATTGGACTGGTACCGCGCCCAAGGTGTCCTCAGGGACGTTAAGGTTTGGAGCGAGCAAGACCCGGACAACGTGCCGGAAGATTACCGGTGGCACTACCAGCGCTCCACCGCCGCCGATTCCCCCAAACGGAACGAAGAATCGTCGCTGGAGTTGATCCAGCAGGGGCGTTACTGCATCGGGGATCCCGACGACTGCATCCGCTACCTGGAAGAATACGAGGCGGCGGGTCTGGACGAGGCCATCCCCCTTTTCCAGGTCGGGAGCGCCACCCACGAAGAGGTGATGACCACCCTGCGGCTGTTCGGCAAATACGTCATCCCCCACTTTAAAGAGCGGGAATCAAAGGCCAGATCCGCCGCGCGCTAAAGCGGCCCAAAGGTGGCTCAGTAGCGATTGGCAGGGCGCCGCATTCCTTGACACAAATTGCCCCAAGTCCTACACTCGAAATGGTGGTCTTCCCCTATAGACCAACCCTTTTACGGCCCGGTGGTGTAGCGGTTTAACATATTGGCCTGTCACGCCAAAGATCGTCGGTTCGAATCCGATCCGGGTCGCCAACTTATCTCAAAAACCGCAAACACTCCCGCCCCAGCCCCGAATCTCTTTTGGTGCCGACCCCCCACCGGGGAAACGCATGCCTCATCGTCACCCAATAGAGGCCCGGCGCCCCACGCCTGAATCAACCCAAACTTGTCCGTTTTAATTGACGCCATCTACAACCAAGCGTAGGGCCACGGCATGCCGTGCCCCATATGGATCAATTTAAGGGATAGCGTTCGAATCCGTCCCCCTTCACAAGGGGGACCGCAGGGGGTCGTCCCTCTTGGAGTCTAACCTCCCCTTTATCCCCTCCTTCGTAAGGAGGGGAATTAAACGGCTGACCCCAGGCGATGTGATTGGCCCTTTCCTACACAAGATTTCTTAGCTTGATGCAAATAGGGACCGCCCATCAGGGCAAGAAATTCGCCCGGATATTTCTTTGACATGGTTACCATAACCAAGTAGCATATTTTGGCCGTGATCTCGCCCTGGCGTTATTCCGGGCGAAACCGCGGTCAACCAATAATCGTTGTTTAACAATCCACATGGGGGGACCCTTGGCACAGGAATCGGGCGGTCAGCAAAACCACGGGCAATCACCATCGGTGTTGGATGGTCCAGCCATAGATCCAGCGTTCTCCGCCGCGTTGGACAAATTGGTAGGCGTCGCTCGGCAGGGCCACAAACCCGCCAGCAAATATTTCAATCCCCCGGATCAATGGCTCATCGACCAGATGCCCGTGATTCAAGACATGCCCCAACAAGACCAGGAACGCCTCTTAGAAGAGGCCAGGGTCCTGAGCCAAGAGAACGAGTCGGCGAATGCCGAAGGGCGTGCGGGGACCAGGGTTTGGCCCGATGCCGTGGTCCGTTTGGACAACGGCGGGCTGGCGTTCTTTAGCCAACTGGGTGTGGTCCGGCGGCCCGACCTGACCCAGTATTTCATAGACGGCTTCCAGAAGAACCGGGATGCCCTGCCCTTTAGCGAAGCCAACCAGACCCTTTTCACCGACGTTTTCAGCGCCATCGCCGAATATTTGACGAAACACTTTGCCTCCGGGCAGGCGGTGGTCCAGACCGACCGGCAGATAGGCGACGCTCCAGGCCGCTCCTTCCACGCCAGCCAGTTGCTCTTTGGCGAAAAATATTTCCAGGCGCCATTGATGTGGCGGCTGCTCACCTTTGAGCTGCCCGAGGCTGAACGAACCCAATCCCCCGATATCTTAGAAGTGTCGATCCCCCAGTGGCTGGACGAATTGGGCCTTTCCGAAGACCTCAAGGCCCGCATCCGGGAAGCAGGACTGACCCAACTGGTTTTCAAGGCGCCCACCAAAGGATTGTC
>JADFPM010000106.1 GCA_022562335.1 Chloroflexota bacterium | reverse complement strand
ATGCGGCGACATTGCCGTTGCCGTCGTCCTCGAAGCGCTTGGTGAGCACGCTATAGCGGCGCTCGCCCCCTTCTTCATGACTGCTTGATGTGCGGAGAATGAAGGACCACTGGGGCCATGGGTTGTCCGGGTGCCGCTCGTGGGGCGGCTGAGGCAGCAGCTCGAGATTGACCAGCGACTTGCAGCCCTGGCGCAGGCTGGTGCCCACGCAGTCCGAGCCGGTGTCGCCGCCGCCGATCACGATGACGTTCTTGTCCGCCGCCAGCAGGTCCGCGCCCTCGACGGACTTGCCTAGGACGCGGCGTGTCTGTGGGGTAAGGAAGTCCATGGCGAGGTGAATGCCACCGAGGCCACCGCCTTCCACCGCGGGGGGCATGCGGCGGCCGACGGTCGAGCCGATGGCGATCAGGAGCGCGCCGTACTGGTCCATCTCGGATAGGGGCACGTTCTTGCCCACTTCGGAATTACACCGGAATTCGACGCCTTCCTCCTCGAGCTGACGTATACGGCGGAACACCACCTCCTTGTCGAGCTTGAAGGCGGGGATGCCGTACATCAGAAGGCCACCCGGCTCGTCGTCGCGCTCATACACCACGACCGTGTGGCCCGCCCGGTTGAGCTGTTGCGCCGCGGCGAGGCCGCAGGGTCCGGAGCCGATAATAGCGGCGCTCTTCCCGCTGCGCGCTTCAGGCGGCTCGGGCTTGATCCAGCCTTCGCGCCAACCCTTTTCGCTGATCTCGCGCTCGATCATTTCGATGGTGACCGGCGTCTCGTTGATGCCAAGCACGCACGAGGCCTCGCACGGCGCGGGACAAACCCGGCCGGTGAACTCAGGGAAATTGTTGGTCGCGTGCAGGTTTATCAGTGCGCCTTCCCAGTCCTCGTCCTTCACGTATTCGTTGAAATCGGGAATCTGGTTGCCCAGGGGGCAGCCGCTTAGGCAGAAGGGCACACCGCAATTCATGCAGCGGTAGGCTTGCTGCTGAAGCTTGTCCGGCGCGAGCGAATTGTGAAATTCCCGGTAATGGCGCAGCCGCTCCGTGACGTCGTCGCTCGAGGCTAGTTCCCGATCAAAAGTCATGAAGCCTTTATCTTTACTTGGCAGCATAGCTTACCTCTTCGCGCTCTTGCCGCTGCTCATCGAGCACGCGCGCGTAATCCCGTGGCATGACGCGGACGAATTTCCCGATTTCCTGTTCAAAGTTCCCGAGTATCGCTTGGGCAACCGGGCTCCGCGTGTATTCCACGTGCCGTTCGAGCATTCTGCGCAATTCGGGAACGCCCAGGGCGTGCATCGGCTTCAAGTCGACTTGGCCCAGGTTGCAGCGGGACGCGAAATCACCGTCCTTGTCGTAGACAAAGGCGATGCCGCCACTCATTCCCGCGGCGAAGTTACGGCCCGTCTTGCCCAGCACCACAACAGCGCCGCCGGTCATGTATTCGCAACCATGGTCTCCCACGCCTTCAACCACGGCATGGACTCCGGAGTTTCGTACGCAGAACCGCTCGCCGGCCAGGCCTCCGATGAAAGCTTCGCCTCCGGTAGCGCCGTACATCGCCACGTTGCCGATTATGATGTTGTCTTCCGGTACAAAGGTGGATTCCGGGGATGGGCGAACCACGATTCGGCCACCGCCTATTCCCTTGCCCAAATAATCGTTGGCGTCGCCTTCCAGATGGAGCGAGATTCCCTTGGTCAGAAATGCGCCAAAGCTCTGGCCGGCCGACCCGGTCAGGTGAATCTGAATGGTATCGGGAGGCAATCCGTCTTCGCCGTACCGTTTGGCCACCCGGCCGCTGAGCATGGCGCCCACGGTGCGGTTGGAGTTGTTGACCGGCACCTTTATCTCCACCCGCTCCTTGCGTTCCAGCGCCGGTTGAGACAGGGCGATCAATTGGTGATCCAGCGCCCGCTCCAGACCATGGTCCTGCTCCCGGCACTGATATACCGGTTCGCCGTCAGTACCCACTTGTTGATACAACAGGCGTGAGAAATCCAATCCCTCGGTCTTCCAGTGGCCGATGGCCTCTCGGGGGTCCAGCAGGTCCACGCGGCCGATCATCTCGTTCACCGTCCGGAAGCCCAGGTCGGCCATTATCTGCCGCATCTCCTGGGCCACGAACGTGAAGTAATTGACCACGTGTTCCGGCTGTCCGGCAAATAGCTTTCGCAGTTCCGGGTCTTGGGTGGCGATGCCCACGGAGCAGGTGCCCAGATGGCACTTGCGCAGCATTATGCATCCCATCACCACCAGGGCGCCGGTGGCGTAGCCATATTCCTCAGCACCCAACAATGTTGCGATGACTGCGTCACGGCCGGTTTTTAGTTGGCCATCCGCCTGCACCACGATGCGGGTGCGCAAACCGTTTGCCACCAACACCTGCTGGGTCTCGGCGACCCCCAGTTCCCACGGCAGCCCGGCATATTTTATCGACGTTTCCGGCGAATTGCCGGTGCCGCCGTCGTGCCCGCTGATCAGCACCACGTCGGCATGGCCTTTAGAGACCCCGGCGGCGATGGTGCCCACTCCGACTTCGGCCACCAGTTTGACGTGGATCCGGGCCTCGGGGTTGATATTTTTCAAGTCGTGGATCAACTGGGCCAGGTCTTCTATGGAGTAGATGTCGTGGTGGGGCGGCGGCGAGATAAGCTCCACGCCCGGCGTGGTGCGGCGCACCCAGCCGATATACTCGTCGATCTTATTACCCGAGAGTTGCCCGCCCTCTCCCGGCTTGGAGCCCTGGGCCATCTTTATCTGCAGATCGGTGGCATTGACCAGGTAGTTGGGCGTAACGCCAAACCGGCCTGAGGCCACCTGCTTGACCGAACTGCTGCGGGAGTCGCCGTTGCTATCCTTGGTGTACCGGTGGAAATCCTCGCCGCCCTCGCCGGTATTGCTGCGGGCGCCCAGACGGTTCATGGCTATGCCCATGGTCTCGTGGGATTCCCGGCTGATGGAGCCCAGCGATATGGCGCCGGTGGCGAACCGTTTCACGATCTCGGAGGTCGGCTCCACTTCTTCCAACGGCACCGGCGGTTGGACATTCTTGAACTCAAGCAGGCCGCGCAGGGTGGCCAGGCGGCGGCTCTGATCGTTGGTCAGCCTGGCGAACTCTTGGTAGGCTTCCCAGTCATTGGTTTGGGTGGCGAATTGGAGTTTGGTTATGGCGTCGGGATTCCACTGGTGGAATTCCCCATCGCGCCGCCACTGGTAAAACCCGCCCATCTCCAACTCGCGGTCTCCCGCTGGGACGTCTCGCGAAAAAGCCTGTTGGTGGCGGTCCAGGGTCTCTCTTTCGACGGCATCCACCCCGATGCCACCGATCTTGGAGGCGGTCCAGGTAAAGTACCGGTCGATCAGTTCGTCGTTGAGCCCAACGGCCTCGAATATCTGGGCGCCCCGGTAACTCTGCAAGGTGGAGATGCCCATTTTGGACATGACCTTCAAAACGCCCTTTTCGGCGGCCTTGATCAGGTTCTTCTGCGCGTAGTCCGGCGATGTGCCGTTGAACTCTCCGTTCTCGGCCATTTGCCGCACCGACGCCAGGGCCAGATACGGGTTGACCGCCCCGGCCCCGTAGCCGATGAGCAGCGAGAAATGGTGCACCTCTCTGGGTTCACCCGATTCCACCACCAACCCCACCTTGGTGCGGGTGCCTTCCCTGATAAGGTCGTGATGCACCGCGGACGTGGCCAGCAGGCTGGGAATGGCGGCATGGGCCGCATCCACACCCCGGTCTGAAAGGACGATGATGCAGTATCCGTCTTCTATGGCCTGGCATGCCTTGGCGCACAGTTCTTTCAACGCCTTTTCCAAAGATCCGGGAGTGGGGTGGAACAGGGTTGAGAGCGTGATCGACCTTATTTGGCCGGCGTTGATCTGCTTGATCTTCGCCAGGTCTTCATCGTTGATGATGGGGGATTTGAGCTTCAGCTGATGGCAATGCAGGGGCGTTTCTTCAAACAGGTTCTGCTCGCAGCCGATGAAGGCTTCCAGGGAAGTGACCAGCTCCTCACGTATGGCGTCCAGGGGTGGGTTGCTCACCTGGGCGAACAACTGCTTGAAATAGGTGAACAGCAGATGGTTGCGGTCCGAAAGCACCGCCAGGGGGGCGTCGTTGCCCATGGAACCCACCGCTTCGGCCCCATTGACGGCCATAGGTGTGGTGAGCATCTGGAGTTCTTCGACGGTGTAGCCAAAGGCCCGTTGGAGCTGCTTGATGCCCGGATTCTCGCCGGATGCATGGCCGTCGCCCATCTGACCATTGGCCGAATAGGCAGCGGCAGCCGGCAGGTCGTCCAAAGAGACTTTGTTTTCTTTCAACCACTGGCCATAGGGCTGCCGTTTAGCCAGCTTTTGCTTCAATTCTTCGTCGCCGATTATCCGGCCCTCTTCCAGGTTGACCAGGAACATCCTTCCCGGCTGAAGACGGCCCTTTTCCTTTACCTCAGAAGACGGAACGTCCAAAACCCCGGTCTCCGACGCCATGATCAGCTTATCGTCCTTGGTCACGGTGTAACGGAAAGGCCTTAAGCCGTTGCGGTCCAGCAGGGCGCAGATGCTACGGCCGTCGGTTGAAACGATCATGGCCGGTCCGTCCCACGGCTCCATCAGGCAAGAGTGGTATTCGTAGAAGTCTTTCTTCTCTTGGAGCATGGTCTCATGCTGCTCCCAGGCCTCGGGGATCATCATGAGCATGGCGTGGTCCAGGTCCCGCCCGGTCATCAGCAACAGTTCCAACGCGTTGTCAAACGACGCCGTGTCGCTGGCGCCGGGAGTCATTATGGGGGGGATCTTGGCCATGTCGCCGCCGAATAAAGGCGACTCGAACTGGGCCTCCCGGGCGTGCATCCAGTTCAGGTTTCCCCTCAGGGTGTTGATCTCCCCATTGTGGGCCAGGTAACGGTACGGGTGAGCCAGTTTCCAGTGGCCCAGCGTGTTGGTGCTGAACCGGGAATGCACCAGGGCAAAGGCGCTGACCAACGTTTCATCCTCCAGGTCCCGGTAAAACCCGGATATCTGGTGGGCCAGCAACAGGCCTTTGTAGACGATGGTGTGGCAAGACATGCTGCACACGTAGAAGCAGTCGGCGTCTTGCTCGGCCAAACCCATATCCGGTATCGAGTGTTCGACCACCTTGCGGACCAGGTAGAGCTTGCGCTCCAACTCCTTGGAGTCCTGTACTTGGCCGCCCTTTCCAATAAATACCTGGCGGATGTCCGGACAACACGAATCGGCGTCTTTGCCCAGCTTGCTACGGTCTACGGGAACGTCCCGCCAACCCAAAAATTCTAGGCCTGCCTCGGCGATGGAATCTTCCACCAATCTCTGGCACTTGGCGCCGGCGTCAGCAGTAGGAGGGAGGAAGACCATACCCACGCCGTATTCGCCCTCAATGGGTAGGTTTATCCCCAGCTTACCCGACTCTCTAAGCAACAACTGATGGGGCATCTGAATCAGAATTCCCGCCCCGTCCCCAGTCTCCGGGTCCCGGCCGGCGGCTCCGCGATGACCCAGGTTGCACAGGACCTGCAGCCCCTCTTGGATGATCTGGTGGGTTTTTTCTCCCTTGATATTCGCCACGACCCCTACTCCGCAGGCGTCGTGCTCCTGTTCCGGCGAATATAAGCCGAATTTGGCCAATTCTTTTAAATTTTGAATTGGATTCATAGCAAGGACCAAAATGATTGCAACTAACTGGAACTGATGGTAAGAACCGAGAAAACCGGCTGGCCCCGGCTAAGGAGAAATTCCAGGCAAACTATGACCTGGAACGTGAAGTTTAATATGAATTAGGCTCAAAACAGGCACCCCAAAGCCGGGCTGCCCATAGTTTGTTAAATATATCACAAATGTTTCGGGTTAGGAAGCGATTGCAGGGTCGACCCGCAAACCTGGGTAGACCCCCGCTGGTTTTGGCGTTTTCAGGGCCAATGGACCCCGCCTTGAAAAATAGTGGGAACGGCGAATAGCCGGTCAGATTCGAAGCGTCAGATTCACACACGGCCCCTTCGCCCGCAATGGTCCCCAATGAGTATCATAGATCGGATTATTGACCATGATAGGCATGCAGCCTATACTCAAATCAGGCTTGGATTTGGCGCCGGAACCGGTGTCTAGGAGGTGATCCGCTGGAATCTACCGAGTTGGCCCGCACCGTGGTGGACCTGGCTTCAGAGAACCTGGCCGAAGATATCGTCATGCTGGACCTGCGCCAGGTGGCGACCTTCGCCGATTACTTCATCATAATGTCCGCCGGTTCGGCCCGGCAGATCGAAGCCCTGGAAGAGGACATCACCAAGGCGCTGAAGGTTGCCAACGTCAACCGTTTCCACCGGGAGGGGACGCCGCATTCCGGCTGGGTTTTACTGGACTTCAGCGACGTCGTGATCCACATCTTCAGCCCCGAAGAAAGGGAATATTACGCCCTGGAACGGCTCTGGTCTCGGGCGCCCCAGGTGGTCAGGATATTGTAGTCATCCCTACGCGCTCGGCGCATAACCCAGGGGGCAAGGCCTTGCCCCCGACGCCCCTGTAATGCCCCTCCCAACGCGATTGCCGCCAGACGGCCCGGCCTAAGCCTCGTTGATCCAGAGGTCCGTGTTTCGTTGATAATCCAGGATCTCAGCGTGGCCGAAAAACAAGGCCACCTCTCTGGCGGCCGACTCCAGGCTGTCGGAACCGTGCACCAGGTTTCGGCCGATGTCCAGCGCCAGGTCTCCCCGGATGGTCCCCATGGGTGATGAGGCCGGGTTGGTCTGACCCATCGTGTTCCGCACCACCTCCACCGCGGCGTCGGCCTCCCAGACCATGGCCACCACCGGCGACGACGAGATGAACACCACCAGGTCGGCGAAGAAAGGCCGGTCCACGTGCTCGGCGTAGTGTTGCCGGGCCAGGGCATCGTCCACCTGCATCAATTTCATGGCGACCAGTTTCAGTCCGCGCCGTTCCAGCCGGGAGATGACCTCTCCCACCAGGCCCCGCTGGACACCATCGGGTTTGATCAATACCAGGGTCCTTTCCATACTTCCTCTTCTACTATTTGAATATCCGCTTGAATATCCGCGATTTTCGCCGCTTCGGGTCAGGACACCTGGCGCCTGCGGTCGCGGCTCTTTGGCTGGCCAATGCTGGGCATCCGCAGGTAGTTGGGCTCCAGGGAGGCGGGGTCGTCGGTCCTGCCGGCGGCCAGCCTTTCCCCGGCAATGGCGGCCAGCGACCACAACCGGATGCCCGGAGACGGCGAAGCCATCACCAGCGCCATGGGACCCAACCGTTCTTTGATCAGCGACACCCAGGGAGCCACTCCTTCTCCGCAAAACTGGGTGGTTTCACTTATCGAGTCCAATAACTCATCGGGAGGGCAGATGGTCTCCTCCCCGGCGGGATCGCCCCGGGAGTCGAACCTGGCCGTGGCCACCTCCTTGCGGCCGGCATCCAGCATAGCGCAGACCGCCACGCCCGTTTCCAGATACGGGCGCGCCTCCAGGTCCAAGGTCCGCACACCCACCAGGGGCAGGCCGGAAGCGGCCGCCAGTCCCTTGGCCACGCTGAGCCCAACCCTCAATGAACTGAATCCTCCGGGGCCCAAGGCCACGGCGATCGCTTCCAACTCACGGGCCGATCCACGAACGGCGATTCCGTGGTGTTCCAATAATTGGGCCACGGCGGGCATCAGTTCCGCCGTGTGGTTCACCCTGGAATACCATAGCCGGCAGGACACCACCCGTTCCTCATCGGAAAGCGCCACGCCGGCATATCTGGTGGAGGTGTCGATGGATAGGAGCATTCAGGCGTCTTTCCCAGGGTCTGGAAGATGGTCAGCCGACAGTTCCTCCAGGGCTTCGCGGTGGTGGCGCAGTCCGCCGGAAAAAGAAAGGGTCCGGCGCTCTTCACTGCCGCAATAGGCAAGGTCGATCCATAGGCTTGAGCCGGGGAATAGCTCCTCCGCCTTGTCTGCCCACTCCACGACGCAGACGCCGCCGCCGGAGAGTTGCTCATCCAGCCCCAGGTCCCAGGCCGCTTCGGCGCCGTCTATGCGGTAGAGGTCAACGTGGTGCAGGGTCAAGCGGCCATGATGCCTGGTCATCAGCACAAAGGTGGGGCTGCGGACGTATCCTTCGACGCCCAGCCCTCTGGCGATGCCCTGGGTCAGACAGGTCTTACCGGCGCCCAAAGGCCCGGTAAGCAAGAAGATATCGCCTGCCTGGGCGTGGGCGCCCAAAGCGTGTCCCACGGCCTGGGTCTCTTCTGGAGTATTGGTGACGAGCCGAAGGGTCTGGATCATGGGCTAACCAAAATGGTCCCATCCGGCGGCCCCGCCCGGTCCGGCGGCCATTTCCTTTCCATCGGCGTCCAGTACGTAAACCTGTCCCGGCCCCCCCGTCACAACCTCCCCCACCACCGTCACCGGCTGAGGCAGCAACTCCAGGACCTGCTCCATAAGATGGGGGCTAGCGGCAAAAAGAAGCTGATAATCCTCTCCCCCGTACAACGCCAAATCCAACCATTCCTGGGGAAAAGTTTCCTTCAAAGCCGGGTGGACCGGCACTTTTTCAGCGTAAAGCCGGGCGGCAAGGCCGCTGGACCGCACCAGCTTGCCGGTGTCATCGGCCAGCCCGTCGCTGATATCCATGGCCGTTTTGACCCCCGACTCGGTCAACATACGGCCCTGAACCACCGCCGGCCGGGGGCGCCGGTGGCATTCCACCAGATATCGGCCAGCTTCAGACAATGTTTGTCCTGCCAAGTCGCCTGCCGGCTGGCCCGAATCATTCCCGGCCTCCAACATCATCTTCAGACTGCC
>JADFPM010000105.1 GCA_022562335.1 Chloroflexota bacterium | reverse complement strand
ACCAGATTGAAAATGCCGGGCTTCAGGCCATCCGATGGGCCTAGTCAGACCCTTGGTACACTTTTACCGCTTCTATCAGTTGGTCCAGGGTGATATTGCCGCCGCTGACGGTGATGGAAACCTTCTTGCCCTTGAGGGACTCCCGGATCTTCACCGCGCCCGCGGTGGCGGCCGCTCCCGCTCCCTCCGCCAGGGTGTGGGCCTTCTCTATCAACAAGCCTATGGCGCAGCGTATCTCGTCGTCGCTGACCAGGACGAAATCGTCCAGGCGCTCCTTTAGGATCTCCTGGGGCATCTGATAGCCCGAGGCGGTGGCCAGGCCCTCGGCGAAGGTCTTGTTGGCCTCTTCCACCAGCCTTCCCGCCTTCCACGACCGGTAGCCTCCGGGAGCGGCTTCGGACTGGACGGCTACTACCTTTATATCGGAAGAGATGGACTTGGCCACCAGGCAGGCTCCGGCGGCGCTGCTCCCGCCGCCCAGGGGCATGAGGATGACCTCCACATCGGGCAGGTCTTCGACGACCTCCAGGGTCTGGGTGGCCACCCCGGCGATCAGCAAAGGCTCGTTGGCCGGATGCGCGTAGCGATAACCTTCCTCGGCCGCCAGCCGCTCGCAATGGGCCCTGGCCTGATCGAAGTCCTTCCCGTGGAAGATCAGTTCCGCTCCCAGGGCCTCCATGGCGGCGACCTTCAGGGGATTGGCCCCGACCGGCAGGACGATGAGGGCCCGGGCGCCGAATAACCGGCAGGCGCTGGCGATGGATTGGCCATGGTTGCCCGTAGACGCGGTGATGACTCCCCGGTCCCTCTCCTCTTGACTGAGATTGGCCAGCAGATTGATGCCGCCCCGGGCCTTGAAAGCGCCCAGGGGCAGATACTCGTCGTGTTTCAAGTAGACCTGGGCGTCCAAAAGTTCGCTAAGGCCGGCGGAAAAGTGAAGCGGAGTCCTGGGGAGGTGGGGGGCTATGGTTTTTTGGGCACGATAAACGTCCCGGATGGTTGGCAATTCCATGGCGTTGATCCGTAATCAGATGGCTATATCAAGCATAGATTAGGGTCAACACAGAGTCAAATACGTCAACCGGCAGCGGGCGCGCCGGATGCGGCCATTCGTCCTCTTTGCCGCATCGGGCTTTTGGGGCCCGCCAGTTACTGGGCCCGAATCGCTTTGATCCTTCGGACCAGAAACCAAATCCCGGCCAGGATGATGATCGCCAGTATGGGGAAGTCGAAAGGCCGCATCACCGACCGCATGGCCTCCCAGTTTTCGCCCAACAGGAACCCGCCGTAGGCCAGACCCAGGCTCCAGGGGAAGGAACCGGCGAATGTGTACACGCTGAACTTCCAGAAGTTCATCCGGGCGATGCCGGCCGGGATGCTGATAAACGTCCGCACCACCGGCAGCAGGCGGCCAAAAAACACCGCCCATTCCCCGTAGCGGGCGAACCATCTCTCGGTCCGGTCGATCTCTTCTCGGCTGATCAGTACATATTTACCGTATTTAAGTAATAACGGCCGTCCACCCTTCATGCTGACCCAATAGGCGACCCAGGACCCCAGCAGGTTTCCCAGGGCGCCGTAGAACCCGGCCATCAACAACATCGGCCAGCCGCCGCCCTTGGCCTCGACCAGGAGCCAACCCGCCAAGGGCATGATCAGCTCGCTGGGAAAGGGGATGGCGGCGCTCTCCACGGCCATGAGAAACACGACGCCCGCCCAACCCATGGTGTCGTAGACCTGGATGATGATCGCTAAAAATACGGCTTCTATCTCATGCATTCACACCGTTCCAACTGGGGCCTGCCCAGCTCCCGAAACACCCTCTCTGGGGACATCCAAGAAGGCAAACGCTGGATCAGGGCCGTCGCTGATTCTAACATATTATGTAATTAGTCTTAAACAAATTTAAACTATTGTTTGTATATTGTCTTGACAAAGAGCAAAGATGCTGATAGATTGTAAGCGGATTGGAAATGCAACGATACACAAAGGTTGCACAGGAGGTACACTTTGGCCAGAAAGACTAAACTGATGCAGCGCGTCGAAACGGAGTTCCAACGTCCCCTGGAGCGTCTTCTTCCCGAGATGGTCAACGAGATCGGCCTTTCCAGCACCGCCGAGGAATTGGGAGTCAGCAAGGCGACCCTCGGCTACTGGCTATTGAAGCTTGGTATAAATGTACGCCGCGTCGCCCTGGCGCCCGGCGAGACATTGGAAGTCAAGCGAGCCAGCTAACCCCAAACATACCCAACCGGGTTAGGAGACTTAACCACCGGACCGCCCGCCGATCAGTGACGGCAGATGGCCCGGTGGTTTTTCGTTTGCTGCTGGCACCCCAACCGTCAATGTGGTTGGCCACTGATGAATCACCACGCGAATTTTTGTCGAATTTAAAAACCGTTCAGGTATCAGAAGGCCCATGGAGGTGGAAAAACGCCGCTACGGGCCTCTGGTGATGATGCATGGGTCCCCAGGGCTATATCTCAACCCCGGTTGCGCCTAGCACCTATATCCCGCTTTAACCCTGGAAAATATCCTCCGGCAGAAAGGCGGATACCGTAACGTTGGGCAGGTCCACCACGTTGCTTATCCGCAGGTCCACCGCGACGCTGCAAATGATGTAGGCCTGCTCCCGGGTCCATCCCCTCTCTTGAAGCAGGTCGATCATATTGATCAGGGCGTTGCGGGCCGCCAGTGTCAGATCCTCGCCTTCCTGGGTGCCGTCATCCCGGATGGGCATGCCCATGGTGGCGATGAAGTTCCGTGGCGCGGCCCATTGGGGCGGAAGAAAATAGCCGGAATGGGAGAACCGGGGCATCTTCATACCCAACCGTTGGGCCTCTCCTTTGTGCAGTTGAAACCGGACGCTGGCGGTGGCGCCCATCTCGATGGCGGTGATGCAGCATTCCCCGTCGCCCTGGGCGAAGTGGCCGTCCCCGGCGGAATATAAAGCGCCATCCACGTTCACCGGAATGAACAGCTTTGAGCCTTTGGTCAACTGTTTTATATCCACGTTGCCGCAGTTTTCCCGGGGCGGTATCGTGCGCAGGCCCTCATTGGCGATGGCCCCTCCGCTGGGCACGGCGTCTTCGGGATCCGGTGGCACTGCCGTACCTCCCCGGGCCACTAAATCCGCCTCCCGCCGGGTCCACTCCTCCATTTGAGCGTGGGACGGAGCTATGCCCGCCGTGCCCATGAACGAACCGTCGGGGATGCGGACCCCCGGCAGCTGGGGCGAGGTGGCCCAACCGTCACTCATCTCCCAATGGACCAGGTAGGGCTCGGTAAAGATGTCCCGCAGGAAACCGGAGCCGGGCCGGAAGCGGGTCCACCCCCTGGGCTGGGCCACGATGTCCAGGTACTCGATCTCCAGCAGGTCGCCGGGCTGGGCCCCTTTCACGTAGACCGGGCCGGTCAGGGGATGGGCCACCTTGGTGTCCAACCCACCCATGTCGTCCACCGTCATATGGGGCTTGACCTGGCTGTCGGAAGCGTCCCTGGTCTCCAGCACCACTTCCTCGCCGGGGTCTACTTCCAAGACCGGCGTTACGTCGGGGTGCCACCGGTTGTGGCCCTTACGGGGTTCGTCTTTCAGCCGCTTATTTCGGTCGATCTCGATGCTTTTCATGGGTATCCTTTTAAGCGAATGGTATTGCTTGGGGCGCCGCTTCGATAGAGATCTGTTGGTTATTTACGATTTCACCCCCACTCTAACTCTCCCCCTTCGAGGGGGAGAGTACTTGTCCCTTCCCCCTTCACGGGGGAAGGTTAGGATGGGGGTGAAATCGTATTCATAGATCCAACAATAACGAGGTACTCCAGGCTTACAACGACCAGTCGTCGGGGAGGTCGGGAGTGCGCATGGGTTTTATCATCACTTCCACCATCGCGGCCTGGCCGTTTTCGGTGGCCCGGATGGCCCGCCGGTAGGCTTCGGTCAACTCACCGGGCTGTTCCACCCGCTCGGCGTAGGCGCCCAAAGCCATGGCCACCTGGCTGAAGTTGCCCCCCAATTGGGCAAAGGCCGGCGGCGCTCCCCCGGGACGCTCCATGCCCATGATCCCGCCCCCGGTGCCGCCGTTGTTGATCAATACCGTCAGGGTCGGCAGTCCCATGCGCACGGCCGTCTCTATCTCCATTCCGGTCATGCCGAAGGAGGCGTCGCCAATCAGGTGCACCACCAGGTGATCGGGCCGGCCCAGCTTGGCCCCAACGGCCCCGCCCATGGACCAACCCATGGCCGCCATGCCGCCCATGCCGATGTAGTTGCGGGGCTTGGTGGCCACCCAGAAGGGGCTAAGGTATCCCCGGCTGCCCCCGGCGTCATGCACCGCGATGGTCTTGTCCTTGTCTATCACCTGCATCAGGTCGTAGATCACCCGGTAGCCGTTGGTGGGCGTAGACGTATCGGTAAAGGTGGGCATCCACTCGCCCAGCCACTTGTCCCTGGCCTGTTGGATCTCGGCCACCACCTCTTCCTTCAACCCGCCGCGGCCCGGTCCCAGCCGGTCTTTCACCGCCTGGAGCAGGTCCTGCAGCGCCAGCTTGGCGTCGGCCAAGATCGCCACGTCCGCCTGATAGGTCTTATTAAGGTCTCCTTCATCGGCGTTGACGTGGATCAATTTCACGCCCTCGGGGATGGGACGCCCGTCGGTGCCGTTGGGCAAGCGGTATGAGTTACCCAAGGCCAGGACCACGTCGGCCTTGCGGTTTATGTGCAGAGCGGGGCCCGTGGCGTACTTGCTGCGGGGATAAACGCCCAGCCCCAGGGACAGCGGATGGTCTTCGGGGAAAACACCCTTGCCCACCAGCGTGGTGGCCACGGGCATCGACAGCAGTTCCGCCAGTTCCTTGGCTTCCTCGGCGGCGCCGGCCGACAAGACCCCGCCGCCCAGGTTGAGGATGGGATATTTGGCCTCCACCAACAGGTCGGCGGCTTTCTCTATGTCCCCGGGGTCGGCGGCGGGGCGGCGGCCCGGACCCACCGGCTGGTAGGCAAAGGCGTCGTCGGGCATCTCGGAATTCATCACGTCCTGGGGCATCTCAACCACCACCGGCCCCGGCGAACCCGAGCGCAGGTTGGTGAACGCGCGGCGCATGATGGTGGAAACCTCGTCGGCCCTGGTGATGGTGCCCTTCCATTTGACCAGCGTGTCGAAGATGCTGGACGAGACTTCCTGCTGGTACTCCTTGCCCAGGTTGCGCAGCGGGTGCTGGCCCATCAGAAGCAACACCGGGATGTTATCGGCGAAGGCGCCGGCGATGCCGGTGAGGGTGTTGGTGGCCCCCGGGCCGGTGCCGGTGGCGGCGACTCCCACCTTGCCCGTGGCCCTGGCGTATCCGTCGGCGATCTCGACGCCCAAACGCTCGTGGCGGGCGGCGAACAACTTTATGGTTTCCGATTCCCTCAGGGCCGGGAACAGGGGCGCCAGACCCCCGCCGGCGAACCCGGAGATATAGGTGACTCCCTCCGCCTCCAGGGCTTTGACCAGAGCGTCTGCTGCCCGCATGTCTCCTCCCTATTTAACGTCTATCGGAATGTCTTGATCCTTACGTTATGTGAATTGCCGGGATTCTAAGCCACAGCGGGGTCATGGTCAACGTCACCTAAGCGCGATAAACCGGCGGCGGCGGCAAACTTTACCGTTTAACCGCAAGGTTGACCGTGCCCTAGGCGGAAGGTATCATCCGAGTCCGGAGCGGGTCCGGAGCGGGTCCGGAGCGGGTCCGGGGCGGCGGAGCCATGAATCAGGTTGCGTATCCGCCGCCCGCACAGTCCCAACCATCGATTGCTCTTTGGAGGTCCCATGCCCAGTTCCAGCGAGCTGATAGTTCAATTCCTTGAGGAAGCCGGGATCGAATACGTCTTCGGGATCCCCGGCGGCGGCACCGGCCAGATCTACAACTTCCTCGTTGGAAAAGAAGACCGGATCAAGACCATCCTGTGCCGCCACGAACAGACGGCGGCGATCATGGCCGACGCCACGGGGCGCGCCACGGGCAAACCCGCCGTGGTCATGGGCCAGGGATTGTTCATCGGCTCCAACGCCACCTTCGGGATAATGGAGGCCATGCTGAGCAGTTCCCCCATGCTGATCCTCACCGACACCTCCGACGGCGGGGTGGCCATGCACGCGGCCAATCAATCGGGCGCCGGTGAATACGGCAGCATAGATCTACCGTCCATCTTCAAAGCCATGACCAAATACACGACGCTGGCAACCAATCCCAAGGAAGCGGCCATCGGGACGCAACTGGCGATAAAACACGCCACCAGCGGCCGGCCGGGACCCGCGGCCGTGGTCATGCGCTCGGCGGCCATCGGCGGCGAGGTGGACCTGGAATCGCCTCCCTTCATCCACGACACGGCGGGATACCTGAACATGTCCAAACCCCAGAGCGCGCCCCAGGACATCGAGCGCGCCGTGGAGATACTCTCCCAGGCCAGCCGCCCGGTGCTGGTGGCGGGCAACGGGGTCCACATGTCCAAGTCCCACGCCCAGCTGCAACAATTGGCCGAGATGTGGGGAATGCCGGTGGCCACCAGTTACAAAGGCAAAAGCGCCATCGCCGAGACCCATCCCCTGGCCCTGGGCATGGTGGGAGTATACGGCCAGGATGCGGCCAATAAGGCGGTGGGCGAGGCGGACGTGGTGGTGGTGGTAGGGGCCAAGCTGACCCCTCAAGACACGGTGCGGGAGCGGCCCAACATCTTCGACCCGCGGCGGCAGAAGATCATCCAGATCGACATCGACGACCGCAACGCCGGTTGGACCTTTCCCGTGGAACTGGGTCTCATCGGCGACGCCGGCAGCATCCTGAGCCAGCTGGTGGAAGCATCATCCCAGGCGGCTTCCAGCACGTCGTCCAACCGGCAGCAGTGGACCGATTCCATTCCGGGAAAGAAGCAGGATTCGGGCTTTTTTGACGACCCGGAGATGCACCGGGACAGCTCGCCGGTCAAGCCACAACGCCTGGTGGCCCAGTTGCAGGAGTGCCTGGACCCGTCGACGGTGTTTGCCCTGGACGCGGGGAACAACCGGACCTGGATGGCCCACTTCTACAAATCCCGCCAGGCCAACACCTTCTTCTGCCCCGGCGGCACGGCGGGCATGGGTTGGGCCTTGCCGGCCGCGGTGGGCTTGAAGCTGGTCTATGGAGACCGCCCGGTGGTTGCGGTCACCGGCGACGGCGGCTACATGATGGTGGTCAACGCCCTGTCCACCGCCGTGCAGTACGACCTGCCGATCCTCTGCTTCGTGTTCAACGACGGCGCGCTGGGCATGGTGCGTCAACACCAAGCCGAAGACCGCCGGATAGCCTCGGAATTCGTCACCACCGATAACGCCGCGGTGGCCCGGGGATTCGGCGCCTTCGGGATCCAGGTGTCCGACTCGAAAGACATCCCCGACGCCATCCGCCAGGCCCAGGCGTCGGGATTGCCGGCGGTGATCGATATACTCATCGACCGCGGCCCCAGCCCCGACGAATGGCGAGCCGACGCCCGGCGCGCCGGTGAGACATAGGCCGGTCATCAGAAACCGGGCATCAATCCCGCTGTTGAAGGATGTTGCCCGATAGCTCACCCACCTTTTCCACCTTGACCAACACGGCGACTCCCTTAAGCTCGGGGTCCCGGTCAAGCTCGGCCTGTATCGTCTTGCTCATGACATCGTCGCGGATGGCGCCTGATTCGTGGATGGTGGCGGTGCCGTAGAAACGCCAGCGGGTCCGGGTGGCCTGGTTGTTGTAGTAGATGACCACCTTTGGGTTCTCCGCCAGGTTATCCATGGCTGACCGCTTGGACCGCTCCCAATAGGCAAGGGTTTCCGAGTCGTAGACCATGACGCTGCCCTTGGGGCTGATCTGCGGCCACCCGTCTTTGGATGCTGTTCCCACCAGGGGGGTATAGCCATCGGCCAGGGCCGAGTAGAGCAACTCTTTCATTTCGTCCGTTAGCTGGATCATTTTCCTATCTCTCCTCTGCATGATTTGATCGCTGACATTCAGGCCGGATGTCCGCGGGGCCTTACTTAACGGTACACTGCGGTTACCCTGCTGTGCCTAAATATGGGTAACCTAGTGATTTTATCTGAGGATACTCAATTGCCTTAAACAGGTTGATATGCCGATTGTAGGCGTAATACTTCAGTAACCACCGCGGCATTAGGGCTTGCCGCCATAGGATCATCCCGGCTGGGAGCCTTGATCATGGTAAAGCCGATCTGATGTCCCAAGTGCGTTTCGCCGGTAGTATAATGCGTTGGTTTGCTAGGGTCCTGAACACACCGGACCGGCCTGGAATGGGCGTGATGCCGAGCCCGGCCGGCCCGGATCGATTTTGGGAGATTCTAACCCACCCGATTTTTATTGACAAGGAACCCATGACCAGAAGCCCGTGCGGGGCCGGTGCCCGGCGCGTGACCCAATAAGGAACGGTTTTGACCGCCAACGCCGGGCTGGGACCAAGCTCCGCTGCCAGATAATCACCTGGAGATATACCGGTGACCCACGAATTTCATATCATCGACCTTGCCGAGACCGGCCAGGTCCAATTAAGCATCGTAGACGGGGACCGCCTGACCGAGGGTGAACCCACGGAATTCTCCGTCGCCTTACAAGGGTCCGACCGGCAGGAACTGGATTGGTATTTCCTAGACTCCCCGACAGGCGAGCCTGATCCCGGCCGGTCCCAAGCTGTGGAAACCGGTTTGAGCAACCTGGGCAGGCTCCTGTTCGAATCGGTTTTTGCCTCCGGCGAACAGGCGCAAACCGCTTATGACCAAGCCAAGACACAAGGATTGGCCGAATATGGGATGGTGGTTATTTCCCAGCGTCCCCAGTTCTTGG
>JADFPM010000104.1 GCA_022562335.1 Chloroflexota bacterium | reverse complement strand
GAAGGCGAGGACTCTGGATTGTTGATCGGCCGAAGGGGCCAAACATTGGCGGCCCTCCAGTTCCTGGTCAATATGATCGTCCGAAAGGAATTGGGCGAAGGCGTGCGGGTTATTTTAGATGTTGAGCATTACCGGCAGCGCCGGGAGTCTTCGCTGCGGGAGATGGCCACCAAAGTCGCCAGCCGGGTGGTTCAGACCAGCCGTAGCGTTACCCTGGAGCCCATGAACGCTGCCGACCGGCGCATCGTCCACACCACGCTGACCGATTATTCCGGAGTGGCGACCGAGAGCAGCGGCATGGGCGAGGACCGCAAAGTGACCATATCACCCAAGGCGGATTAACCGCTCCAACCCTTTAGGCAATTGGCCGCGGGGACGGTAAGTGGAAACCAGTGGAGGTGCCGGGTTTGTTCACTATAGGATGGGCGGCGAAACCGGAAATCCCACCAGACGCATTAGACCGGGTACAGACTCGGTTGACCCTTAGCTGGCTAGCCCCTAGAATATCTTCGTGACAAGCGAACGGGTCCAACCCAGTCTCCAACACCCGTTTGACCACCCCAGAGACGAGTGTGGTGTTGTGGGAGTTTATACTCCGGACGGAGACGCTAGCCATTTGGCGTTTTTTGGCCTCTTTGCCCTGCAGCACCGGGGCCAGGAAAGCGCCGGCATAGCCGCCGCCAACGGAGAAACCCTGAATGTCCACACGGACATGGGCCTGGTCACCCAGATCTTCCGCGAACCCGACTTCTACCCCCTGACCGGCAATATGGCCATAGGCCACACTCGCTACTCCACCATGGGCAGCAGCCTATTGTGCAATGCCCAGCCCATATTGGCAGAGGGTATACAGGGTAAACTGGCCCTGGCCAACAACGGCAATATCATCAATGCTTCCCAGCTCAAGGCCCAACTCCAAGACGAATGGAACTGCACTTTCAGTTCCACCACCGATTCAGAAGTCCTGGCCCTGCTGTTGGCCAACGCCAGCGGCGCCAACTGGGAAGACCGGCTGTTTTACTGCATGCGCCAGGTCGAAGGCGCGTTCTCTATGGTGGCCTTGACCCACGATACCCTGATGGCCGCCAGAGACCCCCTGGGGATCCGGCCCATGTGTATTGGCAAGCTAAATGGCGGCTGGGTCATCGCATCGGAGAGTTGCGCCCTGGACCATCTGGGCGCCACCTACGAACGGGAACTGGAACCCGGTGAAGTGATAATAATCGACAAGCAGGGGTTCCACTCGGCCACCTGGACCGGCGCCCAAGGCCGGCGGGCGCTATGCGTTTTTGAGCTGATATATTTCGCCCGCCCCGACAGCATACTGGACGGCCAGTTGGTTCATTCGGTGCGCCAGGAGTTGGGCGCCCAACTGGCCCGGGAGCACCCGGTGGATGCGGACATGGTCATCGGGATCCCAGATTCCTCAACGGCGGCGGCGGTGGGTTACGCCCAGGAGTCGGGCATCCCCTACAGCGAAGGTTTGGTGAAGAACCGTTACGTTGGCCGGACGTTCATCGAACCGGAGCAACGCCTTAGAGATTTGGGCGTAAGGCAAAAATTCAATCCGCTGACCGAGGTCATCAAAGGCAAGCGCCTGGTGGTGGTCGACGACAGCATCGTTCGGGGCACCACCACGCCCCACGTGGTCAGTCTTCTGCGGCGGGCCGGAGCGGCGGAAATCCACATGAGGGTCTGTGCTCCGCCCATCAAGAATCCGTGCTACATGGGGGTCGATATGGCTTCCCGGCAGGAGCTTATTGCCGCCAACCAGAGCGTGGAAGAGATATGCCAGACCATCGGCGCGGATACCCTGGGCTTCCTGGCGGTGGACGGGTTGATGAAAGTGGTCGGCGGTACCCGCGGCGGTTTCTGTGACGCCTGTTTCACCGGCAATTACCCGGTCCCGGTGCAACTGGAGCTCACCAAGTTGGTCCTGGAAGAAAACGGCTCAGGGACTTTGGATTAACCGCGGCGCCAGGACATCATTCCTATGATTCTCCCGCCATCTTCCCGTAAGACAGGCCGGCAGACGGTTCTCTGGGCACGCCTTGCCATGGGCCGGAACGTGCTTTAATCGTTTAATGCGGCGGGGTATGGCCTAGCACCATATCACTAAGGTTTCGAAAGGATGCCATTCTGAAGGAGCGAAGCGGCTGAATAATCTGGAGATGGGCCGCCCCCGGCAGACCAGTTTCTTCGCTTCGCTCACAATGGCATATCGCGAAATCAAACTGACCAGGTACTAGCCTCGGCGCCGCGCCGATGATGGATGGTTGGGTTTGGGAGGAGGTACCTGTTGACCAGCGAGTCCCCAAGTGACTCCTATGGATCGTCCGGGGTCCACCTGGATGCTATGGAAGCCTTGAAAGATAGGATCAAGGCTTTTGCATCGGCCACCCACGGCCCGGAAGTGCTCAACGCCCAGGGCGGGTTTGCCGGCATGTACCAATTAGCCGGATACAAGCAGCCGGTGTTGGTGGCCAGCGCCGATGGCGTGGGCACCAAACTCAAGATAGCCGGATACCTGGGCCACTTTGAATCCGTTGGCCAGGACCTGGTGTCCCTAAACGTCAATGACATCCTGACCAAGGGCGCCAAACCCATCTTCTTCCTGGATTACGTTGCCTTTAGCGACCTGGACGAACAGCGGATGGACTCCCTTATCCGGGGGATCGCCTGGGGTTGCCGGGAGACCGGCTGCGCGTTGATCGGCGGCGAAACTGCCCAGATGCCCGGCCTTTACCGTTCCGATGACATGGACCTGGCGGGATTTGTGGTGGGGGTGGCCGAGCGGGATGGGATCATCGACGGCGCCACGATGGAAGATGGGGATGTGCTGGTGGGCATTCCATCGAGTGGAGTGCATACCAACGGATTCTCCTTGGTCCGCCAGGTTTTCAACATAGATGAGAACCCCACGATACTGTTTCAGCATTACGCCGAGTTGCAACATCAACTGGGTGAAGAGTTGCTGATCCGGCATCGCTGTTACTACCCGGTGTTGGCCCCGGTGTTTGGTTTGCTTAAAGGGCTTGCCCACATAACCGGTGGCGGCATACCAGGCAAGATGCCCAGTGTCATACCCAGCGGGCTGGCCGCCCAGTTCGACACCGGGTCCTGGTCCCGGCCGGCGATATTCGATCTCATCCAGCAGGTGGGCGGCATAACCCGGGAAGAGATGTACCGGGTGTTTAACATGGGCCTGGGCATGGTGGCCGTATGCCGCGAGCAGGATGTGCCCGCCATTCAGCAGGCGGTTTCCGATGCCGTGGTGGTGGGCCGCATCGTGCCCCGCAGAGGTGATGACCAGGTCTTGCTTCTTGAGGCCTGACCGCCAGATACAGCCCGGCCGCGCCCGAATTGGGGGCCCACCGTTATCAGGTGACTATCTCAAAAAATGGTTCGACAAGCTCACCACGAACGGAGGGGATCCTTCCCACCGGTTCGTCCTGAACTTTGTCGAAGGATCGCCCATCCTGGATGCACGGATTGGAGATCACGATCAAGTTATTCATTCGGTGGGGCATCATTAGCGAATCAAATTTTAGGGAGTAGGGACAGTGAGAGCACTGATCAGCGTCTACGATAAATCCGGCGTGGTCGAATTCGCCAAAACCCTGGCTGAGTCGGGCTATGAATTGATCAGCACCGGCGGCACTCACCAGACCCTTTCCCAAGACGGGGGATTGGAGGTGAAGCAGGTGTCGGAGGTGACGGGCTCGCCGGAGATCCTCGGTGGGCGGGTCAAGACCCTGCATCCGGTCATCCACGCCGGTCTGCTGGCCCGGCGGGATTCGCCCGAGCATCAGGCAGAGCTTGCCGAACATAAGATCACGCCCATCGACCTGGTCGCCGTAAACCTGTACCCATTTGTCTCTACCATCAGCAAGCCCGGCGTGACGTTGGATGAGGCGCTGGAGAACATCGACATAGGCGGTCCCACCATGTTGCGGGCGGCGGCCAAGAATTTTCCGTCGGTGGCGGTCGTGGTGGACCCCGCCGACTACGGGTGGGTGGCGGACCGGCTGAAGGGCCCGGGCCTGAGCATGGAAGAACGCAAGGGCCTGGCGGCCAAGGCATTCCTCCACGTTTCCGTTTACGATGCGGCCGTCACCGGATACCTGAACTCTGATGCCGGCCCGGAAAAATCGCCCGAAAAATCGCCCGAAGTACCGCCCGAAGGATTGCCCGATGACGTGGCCCTTTCTTTGACCAAGGTCACCGGGCTCAGGTACGGCGAGAATCCCCACCAACAGGGCGCGCTCTACGTCTCGCCCAGCTTGGGCAGCCAGGGCATCGCCGGCGCGAAGCAGTTGCACGGCCGGGAGCTTTCCTACAACAACCTGATGGACGCCGACGCGGCCTGGCGCACGGTATCCGACTTCGGCCAGCAAACGGTGGCGGTGGTGAAGCACGCCAATGCCTGCGGCCTTGCCTCCCACGACGACCAGGTCCAGGCGTACGAAAGGGCCTTCCAGGGAGACTCTGTCTCCGCATTTGGAGGCATCGTGGCCTACAACCGAACGGTCACCGGCGCGTCGGCCAAGGCAATGGGGCCGGTTTTCTACGAAGTGGTGGTGGCCCCGGGCTACGAGCCGGAGGCCCTGGAAACCCTGAAGAAGAAGCGGAACCTGCGTATCTTGGAAGTCCAGGCCGGAGAAATGCAGTCTCCATACGATATGAGGCCGATCACCGGCGGTATCTTGTTGCAAACCCCCGACGTCATCGACGAGGACCCGGCGGCCTGGAAAACGGTGACCGAAAAATCACCCAGCGAAGGGGAATTGAATGACCTGGCCTTCGCGTGGAAAGCGGCCAAACACATAAAATCCAACGCCATAGTGTTGGTCAAAGACATGGCCCTGGTGGGCATGGGGGCGGGACAGCCAAACCGGGTGGTCAGCGTCCACCTGTCCCAGAGGACGGCCGGGGATAAGGCCGCCGGCAGCGTGCTGGCCTCCGACGCGTTCTTCCCCTTCCCGGATAACATCGAGTTGGCGGCCGACGCCGGAGTCACCGCCATCGTCCAGCCCGGCGGGTCCATACGCGACGATGAAGTCATAGAGGCGGCTAACAAAGCCGGGTTGGCGATGGTGTTCACCGGAGTTCGCCATTTTCGCCATTAACCTATCGTGAATCGATCAGGGGGCCTAGCCGGGGATTCAGCGCCCCGGCAGCAGGCCGATGGGGACGGAGGTTGGGATGAGCGCCACGGCAGACCGGGCCACGGTAGATATAGTGGTTCCCGTTTACAACGAAGAGAAGGTGTTGCCCCGGAGCATTTTGATCCTCACGGAGTACCTCAGGGACAACCTGAGAAACCCCTGGCAGGTGATAATCGCCGACAACGCTTCCACCGACGGCACGCGGTCGGTCTCTGAAGACCTATGCCAGAGATACGCCGGCGTGAGCTACCTTCCCATCCCCCAAAAAGGGAGGGGACGGGCCCTGCGAACCGCCTGGTTGGGCAGCTCCGCCGACATTGTCAGCTACATGGACGTGGACCTTTCCACCGACTTGGTACATCTGCCCCAGTTGTTGGAGGCCATCGAACAGGGTTACCACATCGCCATCGGCAGCCGCCTCAGCAAAGGTTCCCGGGTCACCCGCTCCCTCAAGCGGGAGGTCACCTCCCGGACTTACAATCTTTTGATCAAGTCCATGTTTATGACACCCTTTGCCGACGCCCAGTGCGGGTTCAAGGCGCTGACCCGGCAGACCGCTCAGGCCATCGTCCCCAACATCGAGAATAACAATTGGTTCTTCGACACCGAATTGTTGATCATCGCCGCCAAAAGGGGATACAAGATCAAATCCGTACCCGTGAAATGGGACGACGACCCCAACACCACGGTGAATATCACCCAGACGGCCACCGAAGACATCAAGGGCCTTTTCCGGTTGCGCCTGGGCGGGATCCCATCGGTGTCTCCGCCCCAAGACCCTTCCCGGTAAACCACCACCGCTCAAGTTGGGCTTGGCCCTGATTTGGACATCCGGACCCCTGTGCGGCCGTGTCATTCTGAGCCATCCGCAGAGGCGAAGAATCTGGGGGGTGTCTTCTACCCAAGAGAAACACCTCCGCCGCCAGACCCGCAGACCCTTCGTAATCCCTCGGTATGACCGGTCAGGACCGATTCGATGCCCTTGCCAAGCAGATGCCCCTTGCATACACTGCATTGCCGGGCAGGTTGGCCCGGCAACAATTTCACATGAACTTGAATCGTTCTGAGAGGAGATGCGTCATGGACCTGGGTTTGAAGGGTAAAACGGCGATAATAACCGGCGGAAGCAGCGGCATAGGAAAGGCGGTGGCGCGGGAATTTGGCCGGGAAGGCGTTGAGGTTGCCCTGGTGTCTAGAACCATCGAGAACCTGGAGGCCACCGCAAAGGAGCTGGCGGCCGAGACCGGCGGGCGCTACATATCCATTGCCGCCGACACCAGCAGCGAAGATTCGATCAAGGCCATGGTCCAGCGGGCGGCGCGGGAATTGGGGCATCTTGATATTCTGGTCAACGGCGCGGCCCGGGTCGGAGGCAGCCGTCCTGCTCCAATTTTGGCCGAGATCACCGAAGAGGATTTCTGGGACGACATGAAGACCAAGGTCCTGGGGTATCTGATCTGCGCTCGTGAGGTCGCACCCCACATGGCAAGCCAGGGTTGGGGACGCATCATCAATATCAGCGGCCTGGCCGCCCGGCAGTCGGGCACCATCATCGGCAGCATGCGCAACGTATCGGTGGCTGCCATGACCAAGAACCTGGCCGACCAACTCGGGCCCCAGGGCATCAACGTCACCGTGGTCCATCCGGGCCTCACCCGCACCGAGCGCACGGCGGCATTGGTGGAGGCGCAGATGAGCAGCCAGGGCATCACCGCCGAAGAGGCCGAAAAAAGGATGGCGTCCAACATATCCATCGGCCGGATGGTCGACGCCGAGGAGATTGCCTACGTCATCACCTTCCTGGCATCGCCCAAGTCCGTCGCCATCAACGGCGACGCCATAGCCACCGCCGGAGGGTCAGGCCGGGCTATCCACTACTAAACCCAGAGACAATGACCAATCCTGCCACCGCGGTTCGACGCCGTCCGGCCTGGGGGGTTCGAGGGGCGGCCCGGCGGACCCGTCCCGACGGCCATGGCAGACTTATGGTGTAACCATTTGCGTTCAAGTGGCACCTGGGATGGCAGACATAGTGATCGCCCGCTTCCCTTAGTTTCTAGGGGGAGCGGGCGATCAAACTCGTCGTAGGGCGCTATTCTCAGACTAACTTGCCGGGAGAATGCTTACCTCCATATTGTCTAGGCCCCAACCTTCTCCGGACCCGATGGCCGCACCACCCAAGAAGCCCAGTTCCAAGCTAGACGATGTATGGTTGAGAACGAAGCTCAAATGGTACACCGTATTGAAAGGATACCCCAGGTCTATGCTTTCATCGGCGCCCTCCCGGCCTGTATTGACCGCCCCAAGGTCTCCGGGCCATGCCTGAGCCACGGAAGTTGTATTCGAGAAAGTGGTTTGCAGGATGGTTTCGTTGTCTACGATGAATTCCCAGACGTCTGGTCCATCGGTGGTGCTGTTGCCGTCCCACGGGCCGATGATGTATAGGTCGAATGCCACGTGGACTTCGGTGTGTGGATCCAGTGAAGTCAGGTTAAGGGTCACCAATCCATCTTGGAACTGGCCAAGGAACTCCTCTCCACTGGGGGTCGTATTCAGCGTTATCAGGCTCCAATCGTCGGGAGGCGTCGTTATAAAGCCCTCAAACAGCACCAGTTCTGGTGAGGTGGACCCGCTCCCGGAGCCACCCTCGGAACCACCCTCGGAACCTCCTTCGCTGGAGGCCGAAGTGGCGGTCTTGATGACCACCGCCTGGTTGCCCGCCAATCCGTCAAAAAAGTCTTGGAGGTCGATGGCCGTATTCTGTTGCGCCAGCCACCGGAACACGCCCTTGCTCTCGGGGTTGGTTATCACGTTTACCAAGGGGTCTTCCGGCCCATCGAGCGTCTCCCGGGGATGACCGAATAGGGTCAGGGTAAATATCTCGGTGGCCTCGTTGACATCGGGGTCTTCGTAGTCACCAAAGTCCGGGGCCGGCCCAGCGCCCTCGGTGACGCGGTCGAGTTTCAAGGTCAACGCGCCGGGACTGTTGGCGCCCGAAGGGGGGGATATCCTGATGGTATGTATCCTTATGTCAGGCTCCAGGGCGGTACCAACGTTTTTGACGTCTTTGTCGTCGGTGGTGCCCCCGCTATTCAGGTCGTAATTGACCACCGCCTTCCACCGGTTGCCCGACACCACCACCACCGGAACGGTTTCCACTTTAAGTTCATTGCCCGTGTCCCAGGGGTTGTTGGCCTCGAACGTGATTGCCAGGGAGCCAACCACTGCGCCCTCAGATAATTGCTGTCCGCCGATGACGTAGCCTGCCGGTATCGTCATCTCTATGGTGTTGATCGGTGCCTCGCCCTGCCGCATGGTCAGGGTGAATACGTGGTCGCTCTGAACGCTGGCCCCTTCCTGGCTCCGAGAGGTGTCCTTGGCCTTTACGTCGAATCGTGCCAGCGACGGCCGCACCAGGGCCGCGCCGTCCTCGGTGAAGAACACGTTGCCCGTCGCTTGGTCCACCCGCCAGCTGACCAGGGCCGTCGAGTCGGGGACCTCTTTCAAAAAGTCGGGAACGAAACTTAGAGTGGCGTCCTGGGGAATGATGGCGTCGAAGTCGATGAGCCTGACGTTCAGGTCACCGGCCGCGGAAACAAGGTCGTCCAGTTCGTCCACTTCCCCGTCGCCATTGGTGTCGATATCGACCACCGGATATGTTTGGGGGAAGGCGTCGGTGAAAAACCGGTCGGCGCTCTT
>JADFPM010000103.1 GCA_022562335.1 Chloroflexota bacterium | reverse complement strand
TGGTGCCACCGGAACCGGAGCTATGGCTCAAGATACGGTGGGTCTCGGTGCGAATCTTGTCCAGTGAGACGCCCAGGCTTTCTAGAACCCCGGCTGCCACGCCCTCGCCTTCTCTCAACAGGCCGATGAGCAGATGTTCGGTACCTATGTAGGTATGATTCATGCGGCGGGCTTCGTCCACGGCCAATTCCACCACTTTCTTAGCCCGCGGTGTCAGGCCGATCTCGCCCTGGGGCGGTTTTTCACCGCGCCCAATGATGAATTCAACGGCGGAACGGACCTTACTCAGGTCCACCGTCAAACTAGATAATACCCGGGCGGCCACGCCCTCGGTCTCTCGAACGAGTCCTAAAAGGATATGCTCGGTGCCGATGTAGTTATGGTTAAAACGCTGGGCTTCTTCTTGGGCCAGCGATAGGACTCTTCTCGCTCGCTCGGAGAATTTTTCGAATCTGCTTCCCATACCGTTGCTCCTGGTGGGTCAGGATCAGGACGTACTTACCGCCCGGTAATCTTTATGGAGAGGAACGCTTCCACCAAGTAGCCGCCAACCCTAGCCCCTGCCCTTCCGCCGCCACACCGGGTATTAAATCACTTGCACTTTCGGGCCACGATCACGATCAAGGATGAGCCATTTGGTATCTGAATTATAGGCCACACCCGTATGGGTGTAAAGGTGTGCCAGCCCTTCCATCCCGCGGTCCATCTCGGTGTTGCCACCGATTCGAGCCAAGGCCTTGCAACCACTTTGGTGCGCCCGGGTCCAATCGATACTCCGATGACACTCCAACCGGCCCAAGCTTTGCCGGGAATCCTCCCGGATCTGCGATATTGATGATATACCTCCCGGCGATGACCTATTTTCCCACTCCGTTTCCAAAGCAGTATCGTCGGCGCTGGAGCGTTTCACTACCGTGTTCGGGATGGGAACGGGTGGGGCCACTCCGCTAGAATCACCAGGAAGTACATTTACAGACTTAGTATGCACCATATTTCACAACCAAGCAAGCTGTAGGTCCCGCGCGTGCTCACGGGGCGACGGCCCGTGCGGGCAGATGGTTTCCTGCCTGGCCGTTGCCCAGAAAATACGCCCGCAAAATAGACCCGGTCAAAAACCAGAGGAGCATTGGCCACCGTTCCGGCCATTATTGCCTGGCGCGGTCATGCCAGAGACAGTCTTTCCGGCGGCTGAAGCAGGTTTGACTATTTTCGTCGGAATTGTTGACTTTTAGCTCCAATTCCTGCTACATTCATCCGAACCTATTTAGTCGTGGAGGGAGGTACGTAGGGATGGGGCGACGCCTATTCAAGGAACTTGAAAGGTCTTACGGCTTCGACGAGGTAGCAATCGTTCCCGGCCAGGTCACCATCAACCCGGAATTAACCTCCACCAAGATGACCATTGGCGGCCTGGATTTTGACATTCCCATTCTGGCATCAGCCATGGACGGCGCGGTTTCTCCCAGATTCGCCACGCTGATGCACGAAATGGGTGGGTTGGGAGTGCTCAACGCCGAGGGTTTATATACCCGGTACGAGGACCCCTACTCCACACTGGAAGAGATCATCTCCATGCCCAAGGAAGAGGCGACTCGCTTCCTCCAGAAAGTATATTCTCAACCGATTCAGGATCACCTGATCGGACAACGAGTCGAGGAGATCAAAAGCGCGGGCTCGATCTGCGCCGTGTCCTTCACACCCCAAAACACCAAGCGGATGTCTCCCGTGGCCGTGGAGGCCGGAGCGGATATCGTGGTGGTCCAATCCACCGTGACCACCGCTCGCCACATGTCGACAAGCTACCGGGGCCTGATCTTCTCTGAGTTGATTGAAACCCTCAACGTACCCGTCATGGTTGGCAACTGCGTGACCTATGAAGTTGCCCAGGAACTGATGGAAACCGGTATCGACGGCATCCTGGTTGGCGTTGGACCCGGCGCCGCCTGCACCACCCGGGAAGTGGTGGGAGTGGGCGTGCCGCAGGTTACCGCCACGCTGGAATGCGCCGCCGCCCGAGAGGACTACTTCCGGCGCACCGGCCGTTACGTCACCGTGATTACAGATGGCGGGTTTCGCACCGGCGGCGACGTGTGCAAAGCCATTGTCTCCGGCGCCGACGCAGTGATGTTGGGCACTCCCTTTGCCCAGGCGGAAGAAGCGCCCGGCCGGGGGTTTAACTGGGGAATGGCCAATGCCCATCCCGAACTCCCCAGGGGAACACGGATCAACGTGGGGACCAAGGGGACGCTAAAACAGATTCTCTACGGTCCAACCACAGCCACCGACGGCACCCAGAACTTCGTCGGCGCCCTTCGCGTAGCCATGGGTATGTGCGGGGCTTATACGATCCGAGACCTGCATAAAGCCCGGATGGTGATAGCCCCGTCAATCAAGACCGAAGGCAAGTACTTCCAGATGGCCCAATAACCTGGCTCCCCGCCCCCGGATCAGCATCCAGGTCCCGCTCCGGACCACCCAGAATCAGGAGGTCAGATAGATGGCAGACGAAGCCCCCGCAATATCGCGCACGATCCAGTTACTGGACCCCAGGGCTGAAGATGTACCCGAAGAGCTGGGATTAAGCTCTCCGCTTCCCAGCCTGGAGGGTAAGGTCATCGGCCTGCTGGAGAACCGCAAATATCACGCCGACGCCTTTTTGCAAGAACTGCAAAATGTCTTGGTAGACGATTACGGCGTAAAAAAAGTCGTATACGCCACCAAGTTCACCTACAGCGCGGCCTGTGCCCAGGAGACCATAGACGCTTTGACCCAGGAATGCGACGCGGTGATCCACGGGATCGCCGATTGAGGCTCCTGCACGGCGTGGGGTCTCCACGACACGGTGATCACAGAATCCCAGGGTATCCCTTCCGTTAGCGTCATAACCAGCTCATTCACCCGGGCGGCCAAAGCCAGGGTCACCTCACTTGGAATGCCCGGCGCCCGCATCGTTGTCATCCCCAGCCCTCTGGCCGTCCGCTCCGTCGAAGACGTGCGGCAGATGGCCCACGACTTCGCCCCAGAGATCGTCGGCCACCTGACCGGCGGTTAGACGACGGTTCGATAGGTCCTCAGATACGAGAACCTTAGTACGAGATCCTTAGACACTGACTTTAAGCCCGGCTCTGGTGGTAAACCAAGGCGCCGGGCTTTACCCCCAGGTGTGACCGCATGAATCCTTTGGCCCTCAAGTCCCGCCGGGTAGACGTGGAAGATTCCTTCGACGCCATCCAAGACTACTGCTGGGAGCAGGGGTGGACCGATGGCCTCCCGGTGGTTCCACCCACCGAAGACTTGGTCCGCAGCATGCTCATGGGGTACGGCGAGAACCCGTCCACATCCCTGGGAATCATCCAGCCAAGAAACGCCCAGGTCACCCTGGAAAAGATTGCCATAAACGCAGTCATGGCGGGATGTAAACCCAGTTATTTTCCCGTGGTGGTGGCCGCGGTAAAAGCGGTGCTGAAAGAGGAATTCAACGTGGCCGGCGTGTCCTCCACCACCGGAGGCGGCACACCCGTGGTGATGGTCAACGGCCCCATAGCCAGGCAACTCGGTATCAACGGAGACGCCGGTTGCTTTGGCCCGGGCCACCGGTCCAACGCCTCCATAGGCCGGGCGCTGCGGCTGGTCATCCGAAACATCGGCGGACAGATACCGGGAGAAATGGACAAGGCCACCCTGTCGACCCCCGGCCGCTACAGCTTCTGCTTCTCCGAGAACGAAGACAGAAGTCCCTGGGACCCACGGCACGTGGAACTGGGATACGGTCCTGAGACCAGCATCGTCACCGTGGCAGGCATACGGGGCGTGTACACCGTCATGGAAACAACCGTGTCCTCGGGCATCGAGATCCTCAACACCATCGTCGGCACCATGAAGGGCGTCGGGGTATCCAACTATTACCAATTGGGCACCAGGACCCAGATAGTCCTGATAATCTGCCCGGAGCACGCCGCTGAAATGGCGGACTACGGTCTCACCAAGTCAGACGTGCGAGAATACGTATATCAAAACGCCCGCATGCCCGTGGGCCAACTCCAGGGCGTGGCCCATTACGGGAACCGCAACTGGCCGGCCTGGATCGATGAATCCCATCCAGACACCATGCTCCCCATCGTACAAACCGCCGATGACATCGTGGTCTTGGTGGCCGGCGGTGACGGACGCCATTCCGCATGGTTGGCTGGTTGGGGCGTGACACGCATCTCCACCCAGGAGATCACGGACGCCGCTTGACCGTTGCCTGCCATTAACGGCTAACGGTAACGGCACTACGAAACCGGTCCTTTGCCACGCACCGCCTCTCAGGTCGTGCACGTCCACTGTCCAATTACAGAGGCCGAGTCCTTCGACGCCACCGCCCAGGCGTGCGGGCAGGAATAAGCTCCAAGATCATCTGGGGCTGTTTTAACGGCGCAAAATCCCGTGTGATTCTAAACTCGCCAATGGCCTGGATGTTTCATGATAGGACACCGAATACATTGACGATTCTCGCCTAAAACTGATACAATAGTAGTTCACTTTAGAGAGGTTAACCGTTATGGCGCAACAAGAATCCACACCTGCAGCAACTACAGACGCCGCTGCCGCAACATGTTGTCATCACTGGGCCATTCAGCCCGCAACGGGTCCTATCAGCCAGGGCGTCTGCCGGCTTTGCGGCGAGGTGCGGGAATTCAAGAACTACGTAGAAGCGGCAACCTGGGGCGACTCCAGGCTTTCCAACAAGACCAACTCCGACGGTTCCCAGGGTTCGGCCAAACCGGTGTCGAATAAGAACGCCGCCAAAACCACCGATAAAGACGGCGGCGAGGCCAGCAGCGGCCAAGGCGGATAGCCGGATATCGCAACGGTTAGAGCATCAAAAGGCCGGTGAAATACACCGGCCTTTCTCTATTCCGGCCCTGATCAACCCGGGATAACAAAGGGTATCAACCGCCAGTGCTTGTATCTTATCTTCCTCCAGTTACCACATCTGGTATTTTTCCCCTTGACAGTGTCCTATCTAGAATCGGTTAATATAAGCTCTGTAATATTCCATATACCACCGGGTTGGGAGAGGGTCAAAGATCAGTGTTCACTCACCTGCACATTCACACCGAATACAGCATGCTCGACGGCATCAGCCGCATCCCGGACTTGGTGGCCCAAACCAAGAACCTGGGTATGGAGGCTTTGGCCATCACCGACCACGGCACTTTTTACGGCGTGGTGGACTTTTATTCAGCGTGTAAAGATGCGGGCATCAAACCCATCATCGGCTGCGAGGTCTACGTGGCCCACGGCAGCCACCTGGATAAAACCACCTCGGAACGCAGCCCCAACCACCTGGTGTTGCTCGCTAGAAATAACCAGGGGTACCGCAACCTGATGCAGCTGCTGACCCTGGCCCACGTGGATGGGTTTCACTACAAGCCCAGGGTGGATAAAGGCCTGCTGGAAAAGTACGGTGAAGGCTTGGTGGTCCTGTCGGGCTGCCCCTCGGCCGAAGTCCCGCGCCTCATCGCCGATGGAAATATGGAGGAGGCCGCCAGCTCGGCCACCTGGTACAAAAACCTTTTCGGCGACGGCTACTTCCTGGAATTGCAGGACCACGCCCACGTGGATAACCTGGACCAGATCAACCAGGGACTGATCACCCTCAGCGAGGAATTGGATATACCCCTGGTGGTAACCAACGACGCCCACTACGTCCGCCAATCGGAATCCCCCTTGCAGGACGTGTACATCTGCATCCAGACCAATACCACCGTCAATGACGAAAAACGCCTGCGAATGGAAGACGATTCCTACTATATCAAGAGCCCCGAAGAGATGGCCCAGCTGTTTCCAGACCACCCCGAGGCCATTGAAAACACCCAGGTCATCGCCGACATGTGCAACGTGGAACTGAACTTCGGTGAGACCCACCTGCCCAAATTCGATACTCCCGACGGAATCGACGCCCACGAATACCTATCCAAATTATGCTGGCAGGGCTTCCGAGACCTTTATCCCGACAGCACGCCTGAAGCCGAAGACCGTCTTAGGTACGAGTTGGAGGTCATCCAGCACACCCATTTCGCCGATTACTTCCTGGTGGTGTGGGACATCATAGATTTCGTCCGTAAGAACGACATCATGTTCGGGGTCCGCGGAAGCGCCGCCGGAAGCGTGGCCCTCTATTGCCTGGGCATCACGCAAGTGGACCCCCTGGAATACCGGTTGGTTTTCGAACGGTTCCTAAACATGGAACGTAAGGAACTGCCCGACATCGACCTGGATTTTCAAGACGACCGGCGCGACGAAGTCCTTCACTACGTCATAGACCGCTACGGCCAAGACCACGTGGCCCAGATCATCACCTTTGGGACACTGGGGGCCCGGGCCGCTTTAAGAGACGTGGGACGGGCCTTGGGCATGACCTACAGTGAAGTGGACCGGGTGGCCCGCATGGTCCCCCCAAAAGCCCGCTTGCTGGAAGACGCTTTACGGGTCAACCCCGAATTTGAATCCGCCTACCAACAGGAGGCCTCCGTCCACAAACTGGTGGACACCGCCCGGGGCTTGGAAGGCATAGTCCACCACGTGAGCACCCACGCCGCCGGGGTTTTGATCGCCGACGAGCCGCTGACCGGCACCGTGCCCCTGCAACGGCCCACCCGGGGAGATGAATCCAGCCCCGTGCTGATGACCCAGCTTTCCATGGACCCGGTGGCCCGCCTGGGCCTGCTGAAGATGGACTTCCTGGGATTGACCAACCTCACCATCCTGGACCGGGCGGTGAAACTTTTAGATGAGAGCCGGGGCATCCACATCGATTTGAACAAACTGCCCCTGGACGACCCGGAGACCTTCGAACTGCTCTCTTCCGGCAATACATCGGACCTGTTCCAATTGGAAAGCTCAGGGATGCAGCGCTACATCAAGGAATTGAAACCCTCCAACCTGGGCGAGATCTCAGCCATGATCGCCCTTTACCGCCCTGGCCCGATGGAGCACATCGACCGGTTCATCAATGCCAAGTTCGGCCGGGAAAAGATCACCTACCCCCACGAAAGCCTGAAAGACCTGCTGGACGAGACCTACGGCATCATCGTGTACCAAGACCAGGTGCTTCTCATCCTCCAGAGGTTCGCCGGTTACACCCTGGGCGAGGCCGATATCGTCCGCAAAGCCATGGGTAAGAAGATCGCGTCCCTTATGGCCCAGGAGCGCGAGAAATTCGTGGAGGGCGCACAGGCCAAAGGCTTTACCAAAGAGTTGGCCGTCGAAGTTTTCGACCTGATAGAGCCCTTCGCCGGATACGCATTCAATAAAGCCCATAGCATCAGCTACGCGTTGATTTCCTATTGGACCGCTTACCTCAAAACCCACTACCCGGTGGAGTACATGGTCTCGGTGCTCAATGCCCGGATGGACAATCCCGAAAAGGTGGTGGGGTCCATCAACGAATGCTTCCGTCTGGGCATACCGGTGCTGCCCCCGGACATCAACAGGTCCGAAGAGTCATTCATCATCTCCCGCGAAGAAGGCGAACCGGTAGGCATTCGTATGGGTCTCAAGGCCGTCAAAACGGTGGGCGAGGGAGCCGTGGCCCCCGTGGTGGCCGAACGCAAGGAGAACGGTCCCTTTACGTCCATCGATGACTTCTGCCGCCGGGTCAACGCCAAGGGCCTAAACCGCCGCACGCTGGAGAGCCTGGTAAAAGCGGGCGCCTTCGACGGGCTGGCCGCCCGCGGGCCCATGCTGAACGCTCTAGACCAGGTGATAGCCACAGCGCAATTGGAGGCGAAAGCAAGAGATTCGGGACAGACCAGCATGTTCAACAACACGGCCGGAGGCGGAGCGGCCTTTGATCGATCCGATATCTCGGGAATCGAGTTGGACGGTCCCGACGCCACCGATCAGGAAAAGGCATCCTGGGAACGGGAATTACTGGGCCTTTCCCTATCACAAAACCCCCTTAAGGCATTGGCCGCCATCGACCCGGGAAACGCCATAACCTCCATGGACCAACTAGACGAGGAGATGAAGGGGAAATCCCTAACGATCATTGGCCACTTATCGGCTATCGTGACCAGGGAGACCAAGGAGCATAAGAGATACTTGATCGCCACCCTCGACCTCCTGGCAGGATCCATCGAGGTCATGGTCTGGCCCGACGTGTTGGGCCGAACCGAAGACCAGTGGAAAGAAGGTGAATTGTTAAAGGTCACCGGAAAGCTCCGGGCGCGGGGCGACCAGCTTTCATTGGCGTGCGATCAAGTTGAGATATTCGACCCCGTTGGCACGTCAAATGGCACTTCCAACGCCACCCCACAGCCTGCTTCCACGGCATCAAACGGCCGGGAAGCGGCATCCAACGGAACCTCCGGCCACCCGTCGGCTGCCAATGGTGTGATTCGCGAAAATTCGGGGCCTGCTGAAAAAGGCGCCCAGGCTGAAAACGGAGCCCAGGCTCACGGACAAAAATCTTCCAGCACTGCCGCCGGGCGCATCGTGACTCTAGGGGTGACCGAAACCGACGACTCCCAGAGCGATGCTCACCTGATGCGGGAAGTCGTGGGCGTTCTGCTGGAATACCCGGGAAATGACCGCATAAATCTAAAGATCCACACCGGAGGCCACCGAGTGGTGATGGAACTGCCCATGGTGAACACCAGCTATTGCACCCAGTTGCAAGAACGGCTGGAATCCCTGCTGGGAGCCGATAGCGTCCACATCAGCAACGGGGCCGGCGTTCAAGCGGAGGACGTCCCGTTCTAGATTCTTAGGGGACGGCAAAAGGTTGCCATAAGAGAACGAAGAGGGGAATGCGAACCAAATCCACCGGCCTGATTCAAAGCCTGAGCACCGGTGAGCCAGGGTCTGCCGCAAGAAGCCGATTCGCCCGGTGAT
>JADFPM010000102.1 GCA_022562335.1 Chloroflexota bacterium | reverse complement strand
CAAACCATTCCAGATGGGCTATGACTTCCCCGACGTCCCACATCTCACATGGACTGGGACGTTCCAGGGCCTCGAGTGGCAAGCTGTTCAAGTATTCCTTGAGCCGTTGTGATTCGGATCGGATAAGCTCGACGAGCGATGTGTATATCTATCGACTGCATTATCTTTCCTCCACGATGTCATCTTTGAGACTGGCCGCGCATTCGAGGAATTCCTGCTTCTCCTGTTCGGGCACCTCGAGCTTCTCCAGTGCGGCTACGGCATGGTTCGCAAAAACCTCCCAGTCACGCTCGCTGATCCTGAGGCCTTGATGAGACGTCTTCAGGTCCGTGCGCCGGTAGATCACCGGGCCGCCTATCGCTTCGCACAGGAAGTCCACAATGAGTTGCCTGTCCCTTTTCATGCTGTCGGTGCTGTGGCCCCGCCAATAGATCCCGATCTCCGGGTCGCTGGTCAGGCGCTGGAGCAATTCGTCGGTGAATGCCGCAAGGGTGTCATACCCTCCCATACGCTCGTACAACGATCTTTCAGATACGTTTGTCATATTCCCTCTCCTTCCCAAATAAATGAAATCTGAGAGCCCAATACTAATGGGCAAAGTAATGTTGCGCATCACATGACTCTGTGATTTTTGGGGCAAGACGAATGACCAAACGGGGGATTAAAAAGGGGTGCAAGGATTGTTTGAGCCGGGGTTTGAATGCAGGGAGGATAGGGATACTACAGGCGGCTACACCAGGTGGCGCCGGGCAGCATATACCGCTGCTTGCACCCGGTTGGTGGTGCTGGTCTTGGCGAAGATATTGCTGATGTGGCGGGTGACGGTGTTGATGCTGATGAACAACTCCGCGGCGATCTCAGGATTGTTCTTGCCCATGGCCACCAGCCGCAGCACTTCCCGCTCGCGTTGGGTGAGTTGATGGGGGAACGCGGCGAATACGGCGCTAGAGGAGGGGGCCTGGCTGTCAACGGTTATCGCCGCCTTGGAACTGGCCAACATGGAAAAGAGCCCGTCTTTCTCCCTATCGGTCAAACTAGATTGGTCCAGTGTCTCCGCCGTCAGGTTGACGAAATATTCCCATTCAACGTTGCTGATACCAAGGCCCGTATAGGTGTTGTTAGCGTCACACCGCCAGGCGGCGTCCGGCCCGTCCTCATTGGCGCACACCAGATCAGTGAACCGCCGGCTTTCCGCAGCTATGCTATCGGCGCTGAGTCCCTTCCAGTGATACCAGACGTGCGAATCGTTCACCATCCGGTCGTACAACTCTGTTACTACCGAGGCGATAGCGTTGTATCCGCCAAGGCGCTGATATAGGGACTTGTCAGCTGAAGTAGTCATGATTTAGTCATTTATTCCGATTTTCTCGATTCGGTCTGTGCTCAGGCCAAGTTTTAGGCCGTTTTCGGGGCAAGGCGCAGCAGTTCCAAATACAGGCTCTCGATTTCGGGCGACGGGTCGATCCCAAGCTCTTCGCCCAGCAACATCCGGCAGCGGTGGTAGACCCGCAAGGCTTCGGCGCGGTTGCCCACCGCTGCGTGAGAGGCCATGAGGCGATGATAACTGGTCTCCCGATATGGCTCCAAGACCACGGCTTGGGCTGCCATCTGGACCCCTAGAGCTCCTTGGCCGCTACGAAGGCAGAGATCTACGTAGCAGTCCAGGGACCGGAGCAGCAGGTCCTGGATCTCGTTGCGTTTCAGATCCACCCACCCGCCATCCTCCCCCGATAGGAAGGGCCGGCGGGCTATGGTCAACGCCACGTTGGCGGGTCCCCAGGCCGTCTGGAAATCCCCCGACCGGACCAATCCCTCGGCCTGGTCCATCGCATTTTGAGCGGCCTCCAGGTCTATCCAGGCGCCGGGAGGCAGCCGAACTGACTGGATATCGAAAGGCCGGAAGGGCCGGCCTCGAGGCGGCCCAGAAACTGTCTGAGCTTGCTTACCAATGACTTGAGCGCCGCATCCCAGGCCGCCGGGATATCCCCGGGCCATAGCGCCTCGGCCAATCGCTGCCGTGGGATTGGCTGCGCCCGATGGCAGACCAGGTAGGCGAAGAGCAACCTGGCCTGGCGGCTGGGGAACTGGCTCTCATCCAGCACAGCCGTTGCCGATTCGGCGCAAACCCGGCCGGTAAGATAGAATCGCAGCGAAGTCGTCTCCAAGGTCTCACCAACCTTCCGCCAACGGTCCTCCAACACTCGCCGACCATTATAGTCATCGACATGCCTAATCGTACAGGATGACAATAATGAACAAGGTGATCCAATGTCCCTGCGGGTATGTTATCCGGGCGGATACCGAGGAAGCGCTGGTGGAGCAGGCTCAGCAGCACGCCCGAGAGACCCATCAAATGGAGCTGACCGCCGAACAGGCCTTGGCCATGGCACAGCCGGAGTAGCTTCCGGGATGCCGGCGGCCGCCGGTCAAGGCGTTGGCTTGGGTTTCTCATCTTTCTTGGGCCCGAATTCGTAAGGACCAAAGGAGGCCGGAGATGGCAAAGTTGTTAAGGTGCCGCGACCTGGGGCCAGACTGCGACGCTGAGGTGCGGGGCGAGACGGTAGATGAGATCCTGGAGCAGGTGGGCAAGCACGCCCAGTCGGTCCACGGAATGGAGGTAACTCCCGAGTTGGTCGAGGCAGTGCGTAACGCCATAAAGGACGTGTAGCCGAGAGGCGCCCGGTCAGAAGATCAACCTAAGTGAGCCCTGGCCGCTGGTTTCCTGACCACCATCATAAGGAACCGGGGACGGGGGCACACCGTCCGGATAATAGGGGGTTGTATGTCCAAGATCCTCGTTCACATCACCCATGGGCCAGAACATCCAACTCGCGCGGCGCTGGGATTTCTGGTGGCCAAGAGCGCCATAGAGGAGGGCCACGAGGTCACCCTGTTTCTTGCCGGTGATGCAGTGCAGTTGGCTCGAGATGCCGTGCTCGACAACCTGGTGGGACTCGGCACCGGGACGCTTCGCGAGTCCTATGACGCCATCGTCGCGGGCGGCGGCCATTTCTACCTCTCCGGAATGTCCAGCAGGGGGCGCGGGATAAGTGATGGCGACATGGCGGACAAGCCCATGGAAATGGCAACCCCAAATGTACTGGTCCGGCTTGCGTTAGAATCCGACCGTATGTTTACCTACTGAAGCTCTTCCCCAAATCACCCCAACGGCAAGGTCAAGCGACCTATACGGGTCACCCTGGTGGGCCGTTCTATACCGTGAGCAGCTACAAGCAGCTACCCATCCGCCACCTATCTTCACATTGAGTCTCAATGGGCGCCACGGTTCACAGCGGTGGCATCAAGGTTCAGCCATGTACCCAGAAAGCCACGTGCCGGATTCTACGCTGGAGTTCGGCGGATCAGGGCAAAGGTCACTGGTGGGTTACATGGGGCGTTTGGTGGGCCTGGATGGACTCGAACCATCGACCTCGGTCTTATCAGGACCGCGCTCTAACCGCCTGAGCTACAGGCCCCCGTGGTGCGTGGAATGAACAAAAACCGGGGGGAGTCACCTGAATTATAGTCGGCTGGGTTAGCGCAGGCAAGGAAATGGGTCAGATTAGCCCCGGTTCTGCTTTATTCAGCCGCCGGGTCCTTAGTCTCTTCCATCTTGGCACTTCCTGTTCCGCCTCCGCCACCATCCCTTCCGGTGGCCCGGCCCGCCCTGGAATGGCCAAGGGCCCGCAGACGGCCGGCCCTCCCTCGCATGGACCCTCGCCTCCGGCCACGCCTGCCGGCGCTTCGTATCCCGTTCACACCGGACAGTTCATCCGGCCCCCAACCTTCGGGGAACTTCAATGTGCGCATGGGATAGTTGATCACGATGCCTTCCTCCCTGAACCGCCGGTGCAAGCCTTTGATCAGATCGGATTGCAGCACCTTACTGCCCCACCTGTCCTTGGCCTGGACGAAAAGCCAGAAGCCCACGTTGGAATCGTCGAATTTATCGAAGGCGAACCATGAGCCGTATTCCTTGATGGCATCGGGAGAAGTGTCCAAAGCCTCGGTCATCACCTCCCGGCAAACCCGCTCCACCAGCTCCAGATCGCTGTCATAGCTGACACCACATGTGAGCCACACGTTCACCGCTGGCAGTGGCTCGTTGTAATTGGTGATGATGGTCTCGGCGAATTTAGCGTTGGGCACCACCACCAGGTTGTTTGCTCAGGTGCGCAGACGGGTGCTGCGCCAGCCCACCTCCACCACGTATCCCGTCGTGCCTCCATCCAATTCTATATAGTCGCCGGGACTGATGATCCCTTCGGTCATCACGTAGGTGCCGGCGAATAGATTGGCCAGGGTAGGCTGAATGGCCAAAGCCACCGCCAACCCTCCCAGCCCCAAGCTGGCCACCAGGGGATTGATGTTGACCGACAGCAAGTCCAGGATCAGCAGGCCACCGATGCCATAGATCAACAATGACGTGATCCGCCGAAAAATCGGCAACAGTCTGAGGCTGATTCGCGAGGGAGATGAAACCCCCACGGAATCGATGTACCAGCCGAACGCCTGGGAGGCCACCGCGGCAACCGCCATTATCCCCAGGAACAGTCCCAATACACCAGCGCCTTTATCTAGGACGCTTTGGGTTCTGGCGCCCAATTCCAGCGGAATGGCGACCGATAGATAGATTCCCAGGACGAGAATGCCCGCCGTCAGGGGCAGACGGGTAGCCCGCACCATGCGGTTGTCCAAATCGGTGGGGGTCCTCGCGGTGACGCGGAGTATCAGAGGGAACAGGAGTTTATGGAAAACCGCCGCAGTCACGACGGCCAGCAGGAATAAGATCCCGACTAATGCCGGGTCCAACCACACCGCATCACCCAGACCCAAACGGGCTATCAAGGAGTCCATGGTCCGACGCTACTCCGATCCTAGGCTGCTCGACGGGGCCAATGCCAAAATCGGGCATGATGCCGAGCGGGGGTTCGTTGGCCGGATTATATTATCAGCGCTAAACCCAGCCTGTGGGCGGCGGGCAAATCATTCCCCTTGCTTCACCATATCCATGCCACACTGCTCTCATCGCCCGTCTGCAGCAACACCTAGTCCTTCGGGAATGCCTCTTCTCCGATCAGGGGCACGAACCGGCAGGGACCCAAGGCCTGTATGGAGATTCCCTCGCCGGTGCGCAACGCCTGAATCAACTCCTGACTTTCCTTGGTCCCCACCGGCGCAACCAACCTGCCTCCCACCGCCAGTTGACCGATCAAGGATTCCGGGAGTCTGGGGGCGGCCGCCGCCACGATGATGGCATCGAAGGGACCCAAAGACGGACATCCCAAGGTGGGGCCCGCCTCCCTGACCTCCACATTGGCATATCCCAATTTCGCCAGAAGGGCCCCGGCGCGCCTGGCCAGGGATGGGATCAGCTCAACGGTGATGACTTTCCCCTGGGGGGTCTGCCCCCGGCCGGTGAGAACCGATAAAACCGCCGCCTGATACCCGCTGCCGGTTCCCACCTCTAACACCCTTTCCGTCCCCTTCAAGCCCAGGGCCTTGGTCATCAACGCCACTATGTAGGGTTGGGAGACCGTCTGGCCCTCGCCGATGCCCAGAGCGATGTCCAAATATGCCATATGGCGGCTGTCCGGGGGAAGGAACATCTCCCGGGGAACACTTTCCATGGCTTCGATCACACTCTTCGAGTCGATGGCCTTGGAAAGATTTTTGAACAGGTTTTTCTTGGATGAAATCAGGTCGATTTGCATCCGAAATCTCCCTGGAATGCTACCCGTAAATTTCCCGGCAGGTGTCCCAAGTCCCCTCCACTATATCAGCATTTCCTCTGACAACCACCAAGCGTGGCTCAGGGCTCGCAACGCGCCTCCGGCGGCCAAAACACACTCGATGTTTGGCCAAGGTTAAAATGGCTGAATACCCGTTGGTGGAACCCATGTGAACCCTCATACCCACCGGTGAGAAAACACCGTTGACTGAGGTGAAACCCTGTGATAGCCTCAGATTTAGTGTTTCATCGGGTTATAGATTTACTAAGATTTCTATAGATTTTATGATTTTTAATGGTTGAATTAGCCGTAGGCGACAAAAGCCGCTGGTTGTCCATGGGGGAAGCTTCCCGGTTCTTGGAGGTCAACGAAGCCACCCTCCGGCAGTGGGCCGATAACGGTTATCTCAGGGTGTACCGTACTCCCGGAGGCCACCGCCGGTTTCTGCGGGAGGACGTCACGGCCCTCACCAGCGGGGCAGAATCGCCGCGGGCCCCAGTCAGGGGCAACTCCCTGGGTGGGAACTCCCTGGAAGGAAATGCCCTGCGCCGTATCCGCCGCCGCCTCCACCAGGACACGGTGGCGCGCCAACCCTGGTACCAGAGTATCGACGAAGACGGCCGGGTCCGCATGCGGCTGTTTGGCCGCCAACTGCTGTCATTGCTGATGCAAGAAAATCCGGCTGGCAGGCGCCGCCAGCGGGCCCTGGACGAATCGGTGGTCATGGGGCGGGAATATGGATCAGAAATGGCCGGCCGCGGCGTGACGCTTAAAGACACCATCGAGGCATTCATTTTCTTCCGCACCATGGTCTTGGATTCCGCCGATCATGGTTCTTGGAACCGTATCCTGGACCTGGCGGATCGAATGTTATTGGGAGTCGTGGAATCTTACCAGAACCGCCTGAATTGACGGCCGAAACGGCCCACGCCGCGGCGGCTGCCCCGGCGCATCGAAATAATGCGGACCCGAACAGCAGGGAGAGTGAACAGGAGTAAACATGGATTTGACCGACCGGAAGTTGTTGAACTTGATCCAGGGGGCCTTCCCCTTGGTGGACCAGCCTTACTTGAGCCTGGGCGAAGAATTGGGTATACCCGAAGATGACGTCATCCAACGGTTGACCGAGTTGAAGCGGCAAAACGTGCTGCGCCAGATAAGCGCGATATTCGATACCCGGCGGCTTGGTTACAAGACAACGTTGGTAGCCATGGCCTTTGAGCCCGATCAACTCCACAAAGGAGCCCTGGAGATAAACAAACACCCCGGAGTCAGCCACAATTACGCCCGGGAAGGCTCGTACTTCAACCTGTGGTTCACCCTGGCGGTGCCTCCCGATCACGACCTGGAAGGCACCGTGGACCGCATGGGCCGGGATACTCAGGCCTTGAGCTTCCGAATGATGCCTACCATCCGTTTCTTCAAGATCGGCGTAAACTTTGACATGGTCAAGGAGAAAGGTTCCTCTTTCAACTACAACCCAGATGGCAACGGCTCGGCCAAAGACCAAGAATCGGCTAAAGAAGCTATCAAAGAGGCCGGCAAAGATTGGAACAAGGCCCAGGAGCTTTCGGAATCGGACAAGGTGGCAATCCGTGAATTGCAGGAGGACCTGCCTCTAACGCCGCGTCCCTTCGACGCCATGGCCGAATCCCTGGGCATAACCACCCAGGATCTGTTCCAGCGGGCGGCCGACTTCCAGGACCGGCGTCTTATGCGGCGGTACAGCGCCGTGTTGCATCACCGGCGTTCCGGTTTCCGGGCCAACGCCATGATCGTTTGGGAAGTGCCACCGGAGCGGGCCGAGGAAGTGGGTATGATCATGGCCCAAAACCCCGCCGTGACCCATTGTTACGAACGGCCCACCTTCCCCGATTGGCCCTATACCCACTTCACCATGGTCCACGCCACCAGCACCGACGGTTGCGAGGAGATCGAGCGGGAGATCGCCGAGTCCACCGGCATCACCGAGCGCCGGCTTCTATACAGCACACGGGAATACAAAAAGACCCGGGTGCAGTACTTTGTGGACGACTACGACAGGTACCGTGAGCCCCAACCCGCCGAAAACGCGGCCAGGGGTTAACGAGGAGAGATATGCCAGCCTACTACCCCGTGTTCCTCAATCTCGCCGGCAAGCGCTGCGTCATCATCGGCGGCGGCGCCATTGCCGAAGGAAAAATCTCCAAGCTGAAGGAGACCGGCGCCCAGGTGACCATAATCAGCCCCGATGCCACCCCGGCCATTCAAAAAATGGCGAAAAAGGGCGTGGTCGAATGGACCGCCAGGAAATATCAACCCGGCGATCTGGCAGGGGCATTCCTGGGCATCGCCGCCACCGACGTACGCCAGGTGAACCAGCAGATATTTGAAGAAGCAAAAGAGTTGGGAGTGGTCCTAAATGTGGTGGACGATCCCGACCTTTGCGCCTTCATCGCCCCCTCCGTAGTGGAACGCGGCCCGGTGACCGTGGCCATCTCCACCGGGGGTGCCAGCCCCGCGCTGGCCAGGAAACTTCGGGAAGCCCTGACCGACTCCCCGGCCTTGGAATGGGCCGACCTGGCCCATGTGTTGTCCAAAGCGCGCAAGGAGATAAAGAAACGGGGTGTGGCGGTGGACCCGCAAAGATGGCAATGTTGCCTTACTCCCGATCTGCTGAGCTTGGCCCAGGCGGGTCAAGAAGAGCAGGCCCTGAAGCAGATCATGTCCGGCCTTTTAGACGAGGATGCAACCGGTCTGTGCCCGGATGTGAAGAAATGCCGTTCGGAAGGTTGCTCTACCCAAGGATAACCGCCGGGGAACGACCCTCGCCAAATGACCGGCCTCCCTACGATTTTATGAGGACCAGGTCAACACCTCCTGAGGTCCCCTCGAATACACCCATCATATGGTCAGATATACACATTGGCTGATAGCAACGTAATCAAAGTGGGCAGCCGGGGCAGCACCCTGGCCTTGCGCCAGACCGAAGAGGTCCTGGAGCAATTGCGCCCCCTGAATCCCGGCCTGGATTTCCAGGTGGTGACCGTTCGCACCAGTGGGGACATCAACGCCTCGGGTTTCCTTCCCGGAATGGGGCTGGGGGTCTTCGTCAAGGAGATCGAACGAAAGCTCCTGGACGGGACCCTGGATATGGCGGTACATAGCCTGAAGGACATGCCCACCAAGCTGCCTGAAGGTCTAACCCTGGGCGCCACCCTTCACCGCGAAGATCCCCGGGACG
>JADFPM010000101.1 GCA_022562335.1 Chloroflexota bacterium | reverse complement strand
GGAGGAGTTAATCTGAGCGACTGGCTGGATCAGCTAGGTCTCAAAGCTGGTTCTAGGGTGGCCGTTGTACCAATAGGCAAGGGTGTGTACGTAGCACCGATTGGTAGGGTGAAACAGAAACGGCAGGATGGGCAGGTCATGTTTGGTTCCACCGCCGTGGGCACGGCATTAGGCCACCGATGAGTTTACAGCACGATTGTAATCGCCGCCAAAATGGTGTCAAGCGAGCGGGCGCCAAACCCAGGGACTTTCAATCCTTACGGCAAGGCGAGTGTATTCCGGCCGCCCTTAGCCAGTTGAAGGGCAGCAAGGTGGTTCGACAAGCTCACCACGAACAGGAGCTAGGTGACCACCTAGAATATTCGAAAGACCTTGGAACCAAACGCGGGCCTGGAAGCTCTACGGCTAGTCCCCAACGGCTAGCTCCAAATGCGAACGCCTTGCCGGCGGGATTCCCCAGGATGTTTGCCCATTGGCTGCCGCCGAATGGCATGGAGGCTGCCGTGGTCTTTGACACCCCTTTTAGCCGCTGCTACACTCGAATCCTTCATTAGCGCAAGAGATTCAAGCGAGTTCCAGGTGTTCCGCGGGCTCTTGACGCAGCCCAGCCCCGGCCGCCGCGGTGGAGGAAAGCCATGCCCGCGAAAACAGGAAAGCAATACATTGCCGGGCTCAAGGACCGGCCCAGGGAGGTCTGGATCCGGGGCGAGCGGGTGGACGACGTGACCAGCTACCCCGGGTTTCGCAACGGAGTCAACTCGGTGGCCGCCCTCTACGACCTGCAACACGACCCGAAGGTGGGCAAGGACATGACCTTTGCCTCCCCTTCAACGGGAGACCAGGTCGGCTTGTCGTTCATGGTCCCAAAAAGCGAAGATGACCTGAAACGGCGCCGCCAGATGATGGCCAACTGGGCGTGGACCAGTTGCGGCATGATGGCCCGCACCCCCGATTTCCTAAACGTGGGCATCACCGCGTGGGCCGCGGCGTCCGACTATTTTGCCCAGGACCGGCCCGAGTTCAAACAGAACGTTCTCAACTACCACGAGTTCCTCAGGGAGAACGACGTGACACTGACCCACACTCTGGTCAACCTGCAACGCAACCGCTCCCAGTCGGTGGTGGACAACCTGGACAACCAGGTGGCGTTGACCGTCATGAAGGAGACCGACGCCGGGATCATCGTCAAGGGCAGCCGAATCCTGGCAACCTTGGGCCCCATCTCCGACGAGATCGCCGTCTACCCCACCAGGACCCACCTCATTGGGAAGGACGCGTGGCGCCAGGCATTCTCCTTCTCCATCCCCTGCGACACACCGGGCCTCAAGTTCCTGTGCCGGGAGAGCTTCGACAACGACCGCTCCCACTTCGACCACCCGTTGGGCTCCCGCTTCGAAGAGATGGACGCCGTGGTGTTCTTCGACGATGTTCTGGTGCCCTGGGAGCGGGTGTTCCTGCTGGGGGACCCGGAATTGTGCAACAACTATTCGTCCAACACCCACGCCCTGGCCCACACCGGACACCAGGTGGTGACCCGCACGGTGGTCAAGACCGAGTTCATGCTGGGCCTGCTCTGCCGGATGGTGGAAACCCTGGGGTCCGGGGGGATACCCCACGTCCAGGAGCGGGTGGGAGACGTCATCGTTTACCTGCATACCCTCAAGGCCTGCCTGAGGGCGGCCGAGGCCGACGCCCAGATGGACGAATGGGGGGTGATGTGCCCCTCCCGGGAACCGCTGGTGGCGGCCCGCAACATGTTCGCCAAGACGGTCTACCCCCGGTTGGCCGAGATGGTCCAGCAGATCGGGTCCAGCAGTCTGATGGCCCTGCCCGCCGAAGCCGACTTCGACACCCCCATCGCCCCGGAGATGGAGAAGTACATGTCCACCGAGACGGCCACCGCCAAGGAAAGGACCAGGCTGTTCCACCTGGCGTGGGACGTCGCCTGCAGCGCCTTCGCCGGACGCCAGGTGTTGTACGAGCGTTTCTTTGGCGGAGACCCGGTCCGCAACGCCATCCTTCTCTACGAGAATTACGACAAGGAGCCGGCCATGCAACGGATCCGGGATTTTCTGGAGCGGACTGACTGATATCCGGCCATGCCGGCCCGCAATCTCCCAATGGCAGTCATTTCCCAAGTACGGCAGCCGGGATGCCCTTGGATTTTGGCGAACGTCGGCGTATAGTATGTTCTAATCACGCAGGAACGGCCCTGCTTCGTAGCCAATCAAACGATGAATATGGGAGGACGCGGTATGCCTGCAGTAAAAAGAGTTGGCCATCTGGTTATAAACGTTAAAGACCTGGACGCATCCACCAAGTTCTATACCGAGATCATCGGTTTCGGCATCGCCGTGGAGCGGCCTGGCTTCGGCACCTTCCTCACCTGCGGAAAGATCCATCACGACCTGGCTCTTTTCCAGGCCAAAGACGACGCCCAGCCGGTGGCCGAAGGCGGGTTGGGTCTCAACCACATGGCCCTTCAGGTGGAGAACTGGGACATGCTCCAAGAATTCTACACACACCTGAACGACAATAACGTGGAGATCGCCCGCACCACCGACCACAGCATGACCAAGAGCATCTACCTCAAGGACCCCGACGGCAACGGCATCGAGCTGTTCTGCAACAGTCAAGCAAAGGCAGTGGACGGTCTGGCCGAGATGCGCCGCACCGGCCGCAAGAACCAGGAGTTGGTTTTCGCCTAAACGGCGGCAGTAACAACGATCGGTAACAACAGGTGGGACCGGCTTTGGCCGGTCCCACCTGTTTGATTTGGAAGGCATTTGCCCGTGTGGCCTTGGGACTTGGCGGGAACGGCCGCCGCTAACAAATACGGTGGACTGTAGGGGCGAATCCGGGCGTTTTGTGGTATCGTCTCATCATCGATTCGGCGCCCGGTTTGCTATGACCAGCGCCAGGGGGGTGCAATGGGAAAGTTAGAGTTTGGTATCTGGGATTCCTTCCCCGCCCACGAGATGGCCACCTCGGCGGTGGCGGCGGACGTTTACGACCAGCACCTGTACGAAGTCCAAATGGCCGAGGAACTGGGGTACGAATCCTACTACGTCATTGAGCACCAGAACTCCCACGTCGGCCAGTTGACCGCGCCCAGCGTCTATTTGACCGCAGTGGCCCTGAAAACCACCACCATGCGTTTCGGGGTGATGATCTATCAACTGCCCTTCTATAACCCGATCCGGCTGGCCGAAGAAGCCGCCATGCTGGACCACCTGTCCCACGGGCGGCTGGAGTTCGGCACGGGCATAGGCGTGGCCGAGCACGAGTTCATGCGCTGGAACCTGCCCTTTTTTGAACGCCAGCAAATGGCCACCGAGGCCCTGGAGATAATCGTCAAAGCCTGGACCCAGGATGAGGTCACCTACGACGGTAAATACTGGAAGTTCGACGAGGCCCTGCCGGTGCCCAAGCCCTACCAGCAGCCCCATCCGCCCATCTGGGTGGGCGCCCACAGCCCTGCCTCCCTGGAGTTCGCCGCCAAGAACAACTACAACGTATCGCAAAACCTGGACATAGATACCACCATCGCCGAGAAATTCGACCTGTACCGCAAGATCTGGAAGGAATGCGAACACCCGGGACCAATGCCCCGGACCTTCCTGACCAGGGCGGTGCACGTGGCGGAAACCGACGAGAAGGCCCGGGAAGAGGCCGAGCAGCCGTTGCTGACCTCCCGCAGTTTGGGCCGCACGGGCCTGGCCAACACCCGCCTGGGATTCAAGGGCAACCAGGACTCGCCCACCCAACGGGAATTGGCCCGGGTCTTTGAGGGAATGAGCACGTCCTTCGAGTTTTGGACCGACAACGGATTGGCCCTCGTTGGCAGTCCGGAGACCGTCACCAAGCAGCTAAAAGAGCAGTATGAGCTCATCGGCTACGACATATTCTGCGCCAGCCACCGGTTTGGCCCCCTGCCCAAGGAGCAGGTCATCAAATCGATGAAGCTGTTTGCCGAAGAGGTCATGCCCAACTTCAATTGACCGGACGCCGGTCTCCGGAGACCCAGCTTAAGCCTGGCAAAACCAAAAGGGGCGGCGAAATCGCCGCCCCTTTTTCTTCCCGGCTCGCGAGACCACTTCATGCCCGCACACCGTTCGAACATAGACCCCCAAACCGGAAGGATAAAGGCGGTCATCCTGGACCTGGACGGCACCCTGATCGGTCCCAGTGAAAGGATCACTCCGGCTGTGAAGGACGCCGTGGCCCGTTTGGCGCAACTTCTCCCGGTGGCCATCGCCACCGGCCGGGAGGCGTCCGACGTGGCCCGGTACGCCCTGGAATTGGGGCTGTCTTCACCCCAGATATGCGACGGCGGGGCGACCATTCTGGACCCGGCCACGGGGGAACACATTTGGCGGCGTCCCCTGACGCCGGAAAGCGCCCAGAGGGTGATGGCGCGCCTTCAAGAGATGGGCTCGGCATTCATCGCCACCCACCCCACCGGCAGCGTGCGCGATCACACCCTGGCGCCCCATGGGGACATCACCCGGATATCGGCCTTGGACCTGCATGAAGAGGCGGCGGCGGAACTGGCGGCGGACCTAAATAGTGATGACGATATCCAGACCGTGAAGGTGTTCCTGCCCTACAACGGGCTTTGGGCCGTGGACTTTACCAGGCAGGGTGTGGACAAAGCGTTGGCGGCCAAGCAGTTGGCCCGGATGTGGGGCGTCTCCCCAAGGGAGATGGCCGCCGCCGGAGACAGTTACAACGACCTGCCCCTGCTGCGCGCTTGCGGTTGGCGGATAGCCATGGGCAACGCCGCGGAAGAGGTAAGGCTCATCGCCCATTACCTGGCGCCGCCCGTTGAGGAGGACGGGTTGGCAGAGGCGATAGACCAGTACATCCTGCCACGGGTATAGGGGGCATGGCCTTGGCCGCGGCGGGGCAATTTGGCGCCGGCCAGCCCGAAGAACCCTCTACCTGAGCTGGGGGACCACCTCTTTGGCGAACAGGTCGATGGAGTTCTTCACCCTGTCCGAGGGTATCAAGCCCCCCACGTTGGTCTCGGCGATGATGCCCGAAAGTTGCAACTCTTCGGTTATTTCTTTGAGTTGCTTCGCCACGGCGTCGGGTGTCCCGTAGGCCAGGCGGTCTCGGAGCAGGTCATCGTAAGTGATGGTAGAAAGACGCTGATACCGCTCCCTCCTCTCCTCGTCGGGCGTCGCGCCGCTATCCGAAGCGGAATTCCCGAATGTCTCGGCCAGCCGCCGGTATGACCGCCAGGTGCTCTCTTCCGGCTCGGAGCGGGCCTTTTCCGCCGTCTCGGCCACGTAGATGGGGATTCGCAGGAACACGTCGCCCTCGCCTTCGTGTCCCGCTTCCTTCCACGCCCGTTGGTACTCCCGCAGGTTTTGGGCTAAGTCCGGCCGGTCCAGGCCTCTCAGACCCACAAAGATGTGATAGCCCTGGGTCCCCGTTCTGGGGAACGTCTCCTTGGTGGTGGCGGCGACCCTCACCGGCGGGTAGGGCTTCTGGTAAGGCTTGGGCAGCACGCAAACGTCGTTGTACTCGAAGAATTTCCCCTTGTGGGAGAAGCGTTCGTGGGTCCAAGCGTTGAGTATGACATCCAAGGATTCTTGGAACCGCTCGCGGCTTTCGTCATAGGGGATGTTGTAACCCTGGTATGACCTGGCGAAACCGCTGCGGCCCACACCGAAGTCGAACCGGCCCCGGCTGATCTGGTCCACCGTGGCCGCTTCTTCGGCCATGCGGATGGGATGCAACAGGGGCAGCACGGCGACGGCGCAGCCGATGCGTATCCGCTCGGTCCGGGCGGCGATGGCGCTGGCCATGATCAAGGGCGTGGATACTATCGAGGGTATCCCCCCTCCCATCGGGTCCAGCGGGTCCCTGGGGGCCGCAAAGTGGCGTTCCGCCAGCCACACGCCGTCCAGCCCACCGGATTCAGCCGCGTCCACCACGTCAAAGGCCTCGGTAAAGGACTCTTCCAGGGTGTTGCCGTACCGGTAGTCGCACTCCATGATCAGACCAAAATGCATGTTGTTCCTCCTGAATCGCTTGCCGGGGGGGTGGCCGGACTCGGCGTCCAGTCCCTGCCCTCAGGCGGTGTCATTTTTCTCGATAAAGCCCCGGTATCCGGGGCTTCAACCAGTATTGCGGGGATCGCGGCCCGTAACCTAAACGGACCTAATCCTCCAGCTTGCGGGGGTAGGTCCCTCCCCATTCGCCCTGGCGCCAGCCGCCGGTCTCTTCGAAGTAGACCTCGTTGCCGTTGCCGTCGGGGTCGGTGAAATAAACCCCCACCGAATACGAGTTGGAACGGGTCCCCGACACCTCGACGCCCATCTCTTTCAAATGGTGGTACATGGCCTTCAGGTCTTCGAAGGAGCTCATCTCCCAGGCAAAGTGATTGGTGCCCACCCGGGATTTATCGGCGGCTTGAGCCTCGGGCCCCATGGCTCCGATGGCCAATTCATGGGAATGGTCCCGCAGACTGAGAAACACGGTGGTTCCCCGCCGCTGGGTCACGTGAAGACCCAGGACTTCGGTATAGAATTTTTCCGCCCGCTCCACGTCGCTTACCCTGATGTTGGCGTGGCCCAACTGCATTGGTTTGACCATATGCTTCGCTCCGTATCTGGATGACCGCTGCCGGGTTGGTGGCATAAATTCCTTCGACAGGCTCAGGACGAACGGGCTGAAAGACCCCCCCGTTCGTGGTGAGCCCTACCTCCGTTCGTGGTGGGCTCTACCTCCGTTCGTGGTGAGCTCTACCTCCGTTCGTGGTGAGCTCTACCTCCGTTCGTGGTGAGCCTGTCGAACCACATCATAAAACGGGCGCCTAGTCCCAGATGGCGGCTACCCGGAAGGCCAGCTGGGTGTTGGAATCCCGCACGTCGATTATCTCGGCGGGTCTGTCACCCAAGACTCCCAGGGCAATGATCCAGTTGAGGATCTCGTGGTCCCCGGACTGCTGCAGGTCTTCAGGTTCCACCTCGGCCAGCTTGCTGCCCTGGCCGGTACGCACCCACTCCAGGTACTTCCGGTCGGTTTCCGTATCGATCTCCCGGCACTGGAACTTGTGGGCCAAAAAGCTGTGGGACCAGCTGGAAGACGCCACCACCGCCACCCGTTCGCTGCGGGTGTCCAGGAAGCGGCGTATGCCCTGGCCGAGCTGGTAACACCGCGCCGGCGTGGGCCGCGGCGGGTAGTCGGGGCCCGCCTCTTCGCCGTAGCAATTCACAAAGAGGGGAAGGATGGGGAACTTCCCTTCCGGGTCCAGGAAGACCAGCGGATTGATGATGGCGTGGGCCAGTCCCCAATCCCAGCCCTTCAGCGCCGACGATGATGCCATGTCGAAACCGTCACGGATCAGGTGATTCCGCATGTCTTTGGAAAATTCCTTGGGACAGCTGAAGGTGAATTTAGTGTCCGGCGCGGCGTCCCAAAGGTTGGTCCTGGCGCTTCGCTGGAAGGGATATCCGTCCACCTCCGACCCGGTATACAGGCAGAAGGGAGGCAGGTTGTCCTGTAGGAAATTCTCGGCCTGGTCGTCGCCGATGATCATGACCACGTCGGGATTCCATGCGTGGAGCCGGTCGTGCATGATCTTGAACGACTCGACGATGCGTTTGTGGTCGGCCTTGTCCTGGCTCAAGCCGTTGTCCTGGCCCAATTCTTCCAGCAACTGGGCCGGCTTTTCATAGTTCGGCACCCGGTTGTAGATCCGTTCCCTTCCTTCGTGCCAAATCTCAGGCGGGGTCAAAATGATGGGTCCGTGGGAAACTCCCAAGCCTAGAATCTCAGCCATGCTACCCTCCTGTTGACCTATGTCTCTCGATTATCGATCCGATGCCGTCGGGCCGGATTGTAGTGTCGGCACTGGGCACTGTCAACAGATTCATTATCAGCTCTGGGCATAAAACCAGTGATCAACCGCCGTGTTCCCCCGAATACCGCCTTGTTTCCGCCATTGACGCAGATTGCCCGCCGCCCTAAACTGGCGCCCAGCCTGAGTGCTGACTCCTCCCCGGCCGGTTAAGACCGCCAGGAGTAAAAAATGCCCGAAAACCGCTTGTTGGCCTGTTTCGCCCATCCCGACGATGAAGCTTTCCCCGTGGGCGGCGCTCTGGCGGCCCACGCCTCCCGGGGGGTGCGGGTGCGGTTGGTGACAGCGACCTTGGGAGAAGAGGGTGAGATACGCCAGGAAGGCGCGGCCACCAGGGAAACATTAGGGGAGATACGGAGGGTGGAGCTGGCCTGCGCCGTCAGCGCGCTGGGCTTGGCCGAGCACACGGTGTGGGACTACCGGGATTCGGGCATGGCGGGAACGCCGGCCAACAACCACCCCCGGGCCCTGGTCAACGCCGATGCGGCCCAAATCGTGGAGCGCCTGGTATTGGAGATACGCCGGTTCCGGCCCCAGGTGGTGTTGACCTTCGAGGAAGGCGGCCTGTACGGCCACCCCGACCACATCGCCATCTCCAAGCACACCACCCAGGCTTTCCACCAAGCGGCGGACCCTTCGGCATTTCCGGAACAACTGGTGGACGGCGTCGAGCCCCACGCCCCCGCCCGGCTGTTCTACAGCGCCCGGAACAAGGGATTCAGGCAAACCTGGGCCTTGAAGCTCCGGGAGGCGGGCATCGACGTGCCGCTGCCCTCGCCGGAACGGGCCGAGGAAGGCAATCCCCCCGAGGAGATCCACCTGGACCTGGACGTGGAGGCCCACCTGGAGAACAAGATGGCCTGCATCCTATGCCACCGCACCCAGGTGGCCGCCGACTGGCCCTACCACCGGGTGCCGAGAGAAGTGACGGCCGCCATACTGGGACGAGAGCAGTACATCCGGGCCCACCCCCCGGTCGGTCCGGGGGAAAAGGTGCCCGGCGACTTTTTCCATGGCCTCTAGGACAGCACGCCGGGCTTAGGCCTTGGGCCGCTGGATGATCTCCACGCTGACCTTGTCCGGCGCCTCTATGAAGGCC
>JADFPM010000100.1 GCA_022562335.1 Chloroflexota bacterium | reverse complement strand
TTGTGTGGGGGAGACGGCCCCACCCCAGATACTTCGCCGCTGCGGCTGGCTCAGCATGACATTGTAGGATCTGGGGCTTGCACGGCACGATTTTTTGGGTGGACGATTGCCTTTTTACCCTCGAAAATCTTGCAATGAGATTGAATTGAACATTTTATCGGACATCAAGGTGTTGGAGTTGGCCCACGGCCTGTCGGGGGCATTCTGCGCCAAGTTGCTGGCCGACCAGGGCGCCGACACGGTCAAAGTGGAGCCGCCCGGTTGGGGAGATCCGGCCCGCCAAGAGCCGCCCTTCATCAACGGCGTCCCCCATCCCGACGGCTCCACCATCTTCCTGGCATTCAACACCAATAAGCGCGGAGTCACTTTAGACCTTGAACAACCCGCCGGCCGGGAACTGCTGCTGCGCCTGGCGTCGGACGCCGACGTCCTGATCGAGAGCCAACCGCCGGGCCATCTCGAAGGCCTGGGCCTGGGATATCCGGTCCTGAAAGAGACCAACCCCCGGCTTATCCTGTTGTCCATAACCTATTTTGGCCAGACCGGGCCTTACCGGGACTACCTGGGTAGCGATCTGGTGGCCCAGGCGTTGGGCGGTTTCCTCCACGCGGTGACCGGTTCGGCGGACCAGCCGCCCATGGGCACGGCGCTGGAGCAGATGGAGATCACCGCCGCCCGCAACGGGGCCATCGCCATAATGGCGGCCCTGTTCCACCGCCAGCGATCCGGGGAGGGCAGGCACATTGACCTGTCCACCATGGAAGCCGCCGTCAGCACGCCCTCGGGTTTGATCCAGCCCTACAGTTTCACCGGCCGGAGCCCCATACGGGGTGGAAGCGACGGAAACGTGATGGACGGGATGCACCTGCCCACCAAAGATGGCGAAGTGACATTGACCACCGCCGGCACCGGGGGCCGGCCCATGGAGGCCTGGGCCGAGTTCCTTGAGGAGCCCAAGTTGGTGGACCCCAAGTTCGCCACCCGTCAAGGCCGTATGGATAATTGGGAAGAGTTACACAGCCTGGTGGCCCCGGTGCTGGCCCAGTGGAACAACCTGGACCTGATGAAGGAAACCATGGCCAAGGGATTGGTCGTTGGGTTGGTCCAGAGCCCCCAGCAGGTGGTGGACTCTCCCCATTTGGCCGAGCGGGGCTTTTTCGTAGAGATCGGCCATCCTGAAGCCGGAAACCTGAAATATCCTGGTCCCGGTTTTATGATGGACGGGGTGAACCCCATGGAGGGCAGCAGGGCGGCCCCGGCCCTGGGCGAGCACAACTCGGAGATATTAGGCGGCGAGTTGGGCCTCACGGTTGAAGAGTTGGGCCTGCTCCGCGCCGCCCGAGTCATCTGAATACTTGATAACCGAATGGTTTTTACGTCCTGGCGCATGGTTTGCCCTTCCAGCATGAATGCGCCTTTCCCCCATCGTCCGCCGTGCTGCGCCACGCCCCAGGCGTTTGATATAAAAAACCGGAACCCCAAGGCAGGGCTGCGCCGATCAACGCGCCTCTCCAAGGTTGGTGAAATCCATTAGCTTGCAAAGCTCTACTGAACCAAACTCTCCGGGCCAACCCGCCACCGGCCAAGCCGGCATACGCGACCCCGGCATCCAGCGGAAAGAGTTATTAGGGTTCTTATTCTTCGGGCACTTTGTCATCCATTGGTTCCAGCAGATGCTGCCCATGTTCGTGCCCATGCTGAAGGCCGACCTGGGCCTTTCCGACATCCAGGTTGGCGGTATGACCACTGCCAAGCAAGCGGCCAGTGGAGTGCTCACCCTGCCTTCGGGCATCCTGGCCGACGCCTTCGTGAAACACAGACCGGTACTTTTAGGTACGGCCATCTTGTTGGGCGGGGTAGCCTACCTGCTGGTCAGCATCTCTCCCATCTACTTGCTGGTGTTGCTTTCGCTGTTCTTGGTCGGGGCATCGTCGGCGTTTTGGCACCCACCGGCCGTTTCTTCCCTGTCCACCTTTTTCCCGCACCACCGTGGCACCGCCCTGGGCCTGCACGGCGTGGGGGCCAGCGTTGGAGACTCCATCGGTCCGCTGTGCATCGGCGGGTTATTGCTGCTGATGAGCTGGCAAACCCTGGCCCAATGGCACATTCTGCCGGCGGTGATCTTGGCCGTTATCGTGTGGGCTACCACCCGCCGATTTTTCGCGGGGGAGGCCGACCGGTTGAACTTCGACGCCTACAAGTCGGGGCTTCGAGATCTGGCCCGGCATCCCAGCGTCTTCGCCGTCATGGGGGCCAGCAGCCTGGTGGGAATGGCCCGGCTCAGCACGGTGACGTTCCTCCCCCTGTATCTGGTGGAAGATCAAGGCTATTCATCCCTGGGATTGGGGTTCCATTGGATGCTGCTGTACGTGATGGGCACCGTTTCCCAGCCGGTCATGGGAATCGTCTCTGATAGGTTCAGCCGTAAGACCGTACTTCTTCCCGCCTTCGCCACCATGGGAATCTTATATTTCATCCTGCCGTCGGCGGACAAGGGAATCCAATTGGCCTTGGTCATCGCGGCCATGGGCGCCTTCTTCTACGGCACCGGAAACATCGCCACCGCAGCCGTCCTAGACGTGGCGTCGCGCCAGATCCAGGGCACCACCAACAGCATAATGAGCCTTTTCCAGCAGGTCATCACGCTGCCTGCACCCATAATCGCGGGGTATATCGCGACGGAGTTCGGCCTCAGCACGGTGTTCTATTTCTGCGGTTCGCTGCTGTCGTTGGCCACCCTGGCGTGGGTTTTCATTAGATTTTCGCCGAGACCCGATGCTGAGGTTCGGGCGCACGCCTAGCCCTCATTGTGCTCGGCGGCTTCCCCTTCCGGCTGCTGGCCGAACTCCTCCAGACTCTCAACCCCTGCATCGGTGAGCCGTTGGCGCATCGCTCCGCCCAGCAGGTCCCTAAAGTCAGATGACGAGTTGGCCAGCGCGGTAAAATCGTTTCCGTTCATCATCAAAAGATCCAGCGGGGTTATCGCTCGAATAGTGGCGGTGTGGCGGACGCCGAAAAGCAGGGAGATCTCCCCAAAATATTCGCCAGGCCCCATGGTGGCAACCAACCTTTTTACGCCCCTTAACTCACGGACGACCTCGACCTGCCCTTCTAGGATGATGAAAAAGCCCCGGGCCAAGTCCCCCTGGTCGCAGACAATCTGGCCCGGCTCGTAGTGGGACCGGGTGGTCTGCTGGCTCCTGGTGATGTCCAGGTGGACGATATCCCGGCGGAACAACAACTCCAGGATCCAGTCGATCGATACCTGTATCTTCCGTTTCAGCCTGGGCAACTGGATCAAATAATAGGCTCGGTAAAAGAACCAGGCCGGAAGACCCGAAACATTGAACCCCATTATTTGGGCCGCGCCGGAAAAACGGCCCAAGGGCACGAAAACGCCCAAGCTATTGTAGGCAAACGGCTTCACGGCCGAGCCCTTCACCGTTGCCAAAATGTTCTTGGCCAGGCGCCGCGCTTCCCTGACGGCGAACTGGGCCGTCGGCGGACAGGTCCCATCCCTGGCCGTATCGGGGATGGCAGCGCAATCTCCAACCGCCCACAGGCCCGAATACCCAACCACGGCCAGGGACGAGTCCACGATCAGGCGGCCCCGCTGGTCCCTGGGGCAAGGTAGTTTTTCCAGCAGCGGGTTCCCCACGGCGCCGATGGCGGCAACCAGAGTCCTGGCCTGGATGCCGGACCCATCGTCGAGGATCACCCCCTCGGCGGTGGCGCCCGCAACCCTGGTGTTCAGCCGGATCTCGATGCCTTTCCGCTCCAGCACCCGGTGGCTGAAGGCGGCAGGCCCTTCATCCAACTCCGGCAGGATACGGCTTGCCCCCTGTAGCAGAATCACTCTTGCCTCGGCCGGGTCCACGTGGCGATAGCTCCGGCTGGCCTCTCTGATGAAGTCGTTGATCTCCGCCACAACTTCCACTCCCGTGTAGCCGCCTCCGGCCACCACAAAGGTCAGCAAACGGCCCTTCTGCTCCGGGTCCTCTTCCACGTCCGCCTTTTCCAATACTCCGATCAGGTGGCCCCGCAGGGCAATGGCGTCGCCTAAGGTTTTGAAAGAGAACGAATGAGCGGCCATTCCGGGGATCCTGGACAGGTCGGTGCTGCCGCCCACGGCGATCACCAGATGGTCGAAGGGGATGCGCCGGAAGTGGGGCTGGTCCGGGTACCGGATCACGACCTGCCGCCGGTCCATGTCTACGTCCTCTACCTCGGCCTGGTGAAAATCGCATTGGGGGCAAAGGCGGCGGATCGGGCTGACGATGTGGGGAGGCTCGATGCTCCCGGACACGACTTCGGCCAACATGGGCTGGGAGAGAAAGAAGTTGTCCCGGCTGACAATGGAGAGATGGATGCGGCCACTGCGTGCTGCTTTCCGCAATCCCAAGGCCGTGTACACCCCTCCGTAGCCCCCTCCCAAGATCACCACCCGGGGCGGCCCTCCCTCCTGGGCCGTGTTCCGCTCTACAGACCTGCCGGCGTCGGTGGCCATCGCTGCCTCCGGATCAAATTGTAGGTTCCCCGAGGGCCGGTCAACCCAAACTCGATGCACCCATCATATCCTGGCGGGTCTCGCCGGATCAGGCCTGCCTGAGCTTGGGGGTGAACCCGACCAGGGCCAGGACCAGGCCGATACCGGCCAGCCCGACTATGTTGGCGGCCCAGGGCGCGCCCCAAAGCTCTGCCATCGATCCGGCGGCCACGCTCCCGAAGGAAAATGCGTAGATCGCCAGCACCCGCAGGCCGATGACGCGGCCTCTAAATTCCGGCTTGGTGGTCCGCAGTATGACCGTGAGCATGAACACCTGGGTGGCGGAAAAGAAGATGCCCATCACAAACAGTATCGACATTGAAAGATAGAACGATTGGGAGGCGGCAAACGCCAGGATGGCGGCATGCCACATGACCACCGCCCCGATCAAAAGTTTGCCGGTGTAACGCAGATTCCGGAACACCGTCAGAATGGCCGAACCGGTGATGGCCCCGATGCCAAAGGCGAACAAAAGCAGCCCCAACCCGGCCGAATCGGAGCCCAACACGTCCCGGGCAAAGATGGGCATCAGACTGGTATGAACGGTCCAGCCGGCCAGGTTGATGATCACCGCGATCATCAATGTGGCCCACAGCACCTGCTCTTTCTTAACGTACCTCAGGCCGGCCAACACGGACCGCAGCACCGGCTCTCTCTCGGCGGGCGCCGTTCTCTGGACGTCCCTGATCAAAAGGGCCGCCATTCCGCTGAGACAATAAAGAAACGCGATGACGATGTAAGCGCCCCGGGCTTCGAAGGCCTTGAATAAAAATCCCCCCACCAGCGGTCCGACGATCATGGCCAGATTCATACCCACGGTGGTGAAAGCAGCGCCGTTGCCGATCCGCTCCTGGGGCAGGGTGTCGGCCACCAGCGACTGGGCCGACGGCATCTGGAAGATCCGAACCAAGCCAGCGCTCACCGTGATGGCGAAGATATGCCACACCTCCAAAAGCCCACTGACGATCAATGTGATCATCAGCAAGCCCAGGGATGCCATGGTGAATTCCACCGCGGCAAGCACCCGTTGACGAGGAAGGCGGTCGACGATGGCGCCGGCGAAAAGGGCCAGGAAATTCAGGCCCATCCTGGCGGCGGAGATCAAACCCACCAAAAAATAGGAGCCGGTGATCTCCAGGACGTACCACCCCAGCACCACCGCTTCCATCTGGGAGCCCACCCCCACCAATGTCATGGATGTCCACACCAGGGCGAAATTACGCCACCGGAAGATGGAAAGGGGATAGGCCGCGCGGGCTAAGGTCGCGGAGATTTTACTGGGGGTGTTCAATATTAAGCGTTGTTCATAGCCTGGTCTAAACGAGCTTTTAAGTTGGATCTTAGCCAGTCACGCTGGCTTCTTATAGGACCGGTCAATTGGTGTAGGTGTCTGCCACAACGACCTGGTAACCGCTCTTCAATACGTCATCTTCGGACCGGAGCGTGTTGGCGGCATGATCGCGGGGTACGATCACGTAATGGTACCGCCAGATGGGGCTATAGCCTGGGTCCCCGGGCCGGGTGTCGTAGATACCGTATTGACCGGTAACGCGCTCGGGCCTCCCGTCAGGCCCGTCAATGGTGTAGACCAGCACGAATTCCTTGGCCCATTTCTGCTTTTCCGGATCGATGTGGACAATCCCGCAAGGCATCGCGAAAACTATCTCGCCACGCACCCACCGCGGACCGACCCGTTGGCCGTGGGGGTTGGAATAGGTCAACTGCGAGTCGCTGATCGCCTCGGTCACATCGCCACTGTAGTGAAGTCCTCCTGACGAGTCGGTAGCCATGATCCTCATCTCCTCCTATGCGTCCTGCCGATGTCTCATATGCGATCGCACGACTTCCGCGCGGGCTTCAATCTTACGCCGGTCCAAGCGCAGGGATTGCCCATCCGCATCGAATGGGGCCTTGAAATCAAAGGCGTGAGCCGTCGGCCCGTTATCGTGCAGGTGCTCCAGCCGCTGGGCGCCCTCCGCCCGGGTGGGTGTCTCGTTATCCGGTATCCACCAGGCCACGAACGCGGGCCAATCACCTTTGACGAACCAGTCGTCGCGTTTACTCAGGACCTCGGCGTGGAAACCGTAGTAAGTGAAAGCGTAGACCGACTCGACATCTTCCCAAAGAGAAAGGGTCGCCGGGGCGTCGTGGTGCTCTCCTCCGGCAAGGAATCGAGGACTGACCTCACGCGTGCCCCAGTCCCGGTCGCGCTTGGCGTGGTCTCGTTTCCAACTATTGCCGGACCGGTCTACAAATCCCGCCGAGTTCTCGGCGCTGGTATAGACAAATGGGTTACGGTCATGAAATCCCTGGATCTGCTCATGGTCGCGAGGTTGCTGCAGGATTCCAAAGGTGTAAAGGACCAACTTAGCCATGGCGTCGCCTCCGGTTGGGACAGCATTCTGTATCGTCGTGTTGAATATTGGGGAGTCTACCCCGCAACCTAGACCTTGACCGGTGATTGCCACATCACTTATCCCTCGGGGAAAAGACCGCTATCCGGTTCCCCAGAAATCAGCCGCGGCCCAACGCGGGGAATATCGTCTCCTGGAAAGCCCGTAGTTCCCGGTGGGGGAAGTCGTAGGACTCGCCGGTCATCAGGTAGAGGTGGTCTATCCCGTTGTCCTGGGCCTTTTTCACTTGCCGGGCGCAATATTCCGGAGTGCCGATAAGCCCGATGGTATCGCACATCTGGGCGAGAAGGTCGTCGGGCAGGAAGGCGCAGAGCTCCTTGGCCTTTTCCCAGTCTTCGGCGTGGGGAATGTCGGGATAAAGCTCGTTGAGTTCGGCGACGGGGATCTCCAGATCATCCGCCTCGATTCCCGCCGCTTGCAGGTAGGGCAGGTGGGACTTCTCCATCAACCTTTGCACGCACATGGGGCGCGCCACCTCCCTGGCCTCCTTCTGATCGTCCAAGATGATGGTGGTGGCGGTGTGGATGACCTCGATATCATCGACGTTCCGGCCGGAGCGTTGGGCGCCGATCTCCAGGTGTTTTCGCGCCACCTCGATAGCTCCGGGATGGAGGCCGGTCTGCAGCAAAACCCCATCCGCCACCTCGCCGGCCACCTCGATGGTCCGCGGACCGTGGGCGGCGATGAATATCTTTGGTATTTCCTGGCTGCCGTGACGCATGCGGCTGGTGGCCTTTCCCGCGCGCCCGCTGAAATCAAAGTCCTGTCCGGTCATCAGGCTTTTCAGCGTCACCACGCACTCCTTCATTTGCTTCACGGTGGCGGGAGGCACTCCGACGGTCTGCACCGAGCTGAAACCGCGGCCTATCCAGAACTCCACCCTTCCCGGCGCCAGTTCGTAGACGGTCTTGGCGGCGGATGCGATGACCGAGAGATGCCGGGTAACGGGGTTGAGCACCGCCGAAGCGATGCGGATCCGGGATGTGGCTTGGGCAGCCAGGGCCATGCTCACGAACACGTCTCTTTCCAGCATCTGGGTGTCAAGTATCCCCACGCCGTCGAAACCCGCCTCCTCGCAGGTGCTGACGAACCGGGCGACTTCGTTCACCGGTGCGCATGGGGGGACCCTGAGGTCGATCTGCATGGCCATCTTCGTTCTCTCCTTAGACATTTGCTATGGTGGTGAACCCGTTTTTGAATCCATCTGTGAGTGTCCATCACGAGTTCTCCCCCACTCTAACTCTCCCCCGTCGAGGGGGAGAGGACTTATCCCTTCCCCCTTCACGGGGGAAGGTTAGGATGGGGGTGAGATCGTACCGCTCAACCTTTCCTGGATGAGGGCGCTAACCCGCCCTCAACGGCCGGAAGAAGGCCCGGATGTCTTCGACCAACATCTCAGGCTCCTCCAGAGCGGCGAAGTGGCCGCCCTTGGTCATTTCCGTCCACCGGCCCAGGTTGAAGGAGCGCTCGGCCCACTCCCTGGGGGGCCGGGCTATGTCCTGCGGGAACAGGGCGACTCCCGTTGGGGCCTCTACCCGCTCACCCTGCTTCATGCTCCACAGGCTTCGCTGGTTCTCGAAATACATCCTGGTGGACGAGCCTATGGTCTGGGTGACCCAGTAGATGGTCACCGTGGTCAGCAACTCGTCTTTGGTGAACCGGGATTCCACGTCGCCGTGGCAGTCGCTCCAGGTGCGGTATTTCTCCACTATCCAGGCCGCCAACCCCACCGGCGAGTCGTTTAGGCCGTAGGACAAGGTCTGGGGCTTGGTCCCATGCATGTGGGCGTAGGCGCCCTCGGCCTGCTGCCAACGTTCCCGCTGATCCACCAGGGCCTGCTCGGCCACGGTCAGAGGTTCCGAGCCGGGCCCCAAGTATGGGGTTGGCCTGGTTATGGACGTCAGATGTATGCCCGTCAGGCTGTCAGCATGGGCGTATCCCAGGCGGGAGGTGACCCCGGCCCCGATGTCTCCTCCGTGGGCGCCAAAGCGCCGGTAACCCAGGTTTTCAGTCATCAGCTTGGCCC
>JADFPM010000099.1 GCA_022562335.1 Chloroflexota bacterium | reverse complement strand
AAGATCGCATCCTCGGCGACAGCCCCATCCTGGAGCCGTTTGGATTGCTGGGATTCATGGCGGCGTTGACCAAGAACATCAAACTGGGCACCTCCATGATCATGGCCAGCACCCGGAACCCGGTGCACCTGGCCAAACAGTTCAGCTCTTTGGACCAGATGAGCCGGGGACGTTTGATCATCGGCATCGGGCTTGGCGGCAGGCCGCAGCAATATCCACTGCTGGATGGACCCCCGCAAGATGGATCGGTGAAAGGGGGCCGGGCGCGCCACTTCCGTGAAAGCGTGGCGGTGATGAAAGCGCTGTGGACCCAGCCCAAAGCCGAATTCAGCGGAAGCTTCTGGCAATTGGACGGGGAAGCCATGGAGCCCAAACCGTTCCAAAAACCCCATCCTCCCATCTGGTTCGGCGGCAGGCACCCCCAGGGGTTGCGCCGGGCCGCCCGGTTGGCCGACGGGTGGATGGGCGCCGGCTCCACTGATACGGCCCAATTCCGGGAGCACGTCGCAAGCATCCAGGAGAACCTGGATGCCCAAGGGCGGGACCCGGCGGATTTCCCCATCTCCAAACGGGTCTATATCGCGCTGGACGACGACCATTCCAGGGCGGAGAAACGGATCCGGGACTGGTTCGGCCGGCGCTACGGCGACGCTGACTTGGGATCAAGGGTGGCGGTCTGGGGAAACGCCGATACCTGCGCTCAAGGGCTGGCGGAAATAATCGAGGCCGGGGCGCAGATGCTGATGCTGAACCCCATGTTCGACCATCTGGACCATTTGAAGGCACTGCCGGAATTGGTTGCCCAGGCTTCAGCGGATGGCCATTGATGCCTCTTTGATGGGGATGTGAGCAACAAGATCTCACCCCCATCCTAACCTTCCCCCGTGAAGGGGGAAGGGATTAGTCTTCTTCTCCTCGAAGGGAAAGAGTTAGAGTGGGGTGACCCCGTAACCATCAGATACATGTTGATGTGGTGACAGCCCCTCAAGGAAAATAAAGAGTTACACAAAACAGGAGGCGCGATGATCTATCACGCGGAACGGGGCGAGATCTCCATCGCCGTCGGTGGCGATGCCATGATCACCCGGCGGATGAAGGCATTTCAGGAGCCGGGGTTCCTTAAACTGGTCGATATCCTGAGGAAGGCCGACGTAACCGTGGTCAACCTGGAAATGCTTTTCCACGACTACGAGAACAGTTGGCAATGGAGCGGCGCGACCTACACCCGGTCCGACCCTCACAACCTGGACGACCTGAAGTGGATGGGGATAGACGCCGTCACCACCGCCAATAACCACTCGTTCGACTTCTCCGAGGGCGGGTTCCTGACCACCCTGCGTCATTGCAAAGAGATAGACCTGCCCACGGCGGGAGGCGGCCGCGACATAGATGAGGCCCGCGCGCCGACCTACGTGGACTCTGCCGGGGGCCGGGTGGCGGTGATGTCCGCCACCAGCACGTTCAGCGAGCAGTCCAGGGCCGGACCGGGCCGTCCCGATTTCCCGGGAAGGCCGGGTGTCAACGCCCTGCGCCACGACGTGCTTCACCACGTTGAGCGGGACGTGTTCGACGCGCTGCACAAAGCCAACCGGGAGCTGGGCTATGACGACGTGGCGGATGCCACGCACCGGTTCGGGTTCCGGGGCAACGAGGATGCCATCGACCACGCCACCGAGGTCGAGTTCCTCCAGAACCGGTTTGTCCTGGCTGAAGAGTTCGCGCGCCGGACCTCGGCCAACAACAGCGATATGACCGGCATCGGCAATTGGATCCGGGGCGCCCAGAAGCAGGCCGACTGGACCATGTACTCGGTCCACTGCCACGAGAGCGGGCAGACCGGCGAGTTCCACGGCGGCACCAGGCTGTCTCCGCCGGATTTCCTGGTTGACTTCGCCCATTGGACCATCGACCAGGGTTGCAACCTGTTCGCCGGTCACGGCCCCCACTTCCTGAGGGGCATAGAGATATATAAGAACCGCCCCATCTTCTATAGCCTGGGCAACTTCATCTTCCAGAACGAGAGCGTGCTGCGGCTGCCCGACGAAGCCTACCGGCGGTTTGGCTTGGGATACGACCAGACGCCCGGCGACTACCTGGACACCCGCTCGGGTGGAGGCACCCGGGCCTTCGCCGGAGACCCGGTCTTTTGGCAGAGCGTAGTAGCGGTCTGCAATTACGCGGGCGGTGAACTCAAAGAGGTCGTGCTCCACCCCATCGACATGGGTTATGGCCGCCCCATTCCCCAGCGGGGCAGGCCCGTGCTGGCCGAGGGCGACGTGGCCCAGGGGATCCTAAAGTGGCTTCAAGATGTGTCCCGGCCCTACGGCACCGATATCGCCATCGAGGGCGACGTGGGATATATACGTCTCTAAGATCGAGGTCAAACGCACCTAAGGAGTGAACCGGCAATGACTACGGTAGGAACCGGCAAGTACACCTATAAATTGGTCGAGAACTGGGCCAAGCTGCCCGCGGGGGAATCTTTTGCCATGGTCAGCGCCGTGGCCGTTGATTCCCAGGACCGGGTTTACGCCTTCCAGCGCAAGGACCCGCCCATCGTGATCTTCGACCGGGACGGCAAATTCATAAGCTCATGGGGCAATGGCAATTTTGAGTTCGCCCACGGTATTCACATAGCCGGCGACATTGTGTACCTTACCGACCGGAACAACTCGGTGTGCATCCTGTACACCCTGGACGGACGGCCCATCCAGATGCTGGGACGCCACGGGGTCCACTCGGACACGGGCTGCGAAGTCCCGGCGGAGTTGGTGCCCAGAGCGGCCGGCCCCTTCAATTACCCCAGCGAGATCGTGCCCGGCCCCGACGGCGACCTTTACGTGTCCGACGGCTATCGCAACGCGAGGGTGCACCGGTTCAGCGGCGGCGGCGAGCTCAAGAAATCCTGGGGCCAGCCGGGCAAGGTTGCCCCCAACGAGTTCCACCTGCCCCATAGCCTGGTGGTGAAGGGCGACAGGGTTTACGTTTGCGACCGGGAGAACCACCGCATGCAGGTCTTCTCCACCGATGGCGACCATTTGGCCATCTGGGAGGACATCCAGCGGCCCATGGATATATCCATGGACCCCGACGGCAACTTCATGATCAGCGAAGGGTCTAAGGACGGCTCCTCGGCCCGGATAAGCGTGGTTGACGACCAGGGCAAGGTGCTGGCTCGTTTCGAATGCCGCGGCCCCGGCCACGGCAGTTGGATCGACGCCCACGGTGATATCTACCTGGGCCTGGGCGAGCCCGAGGGCGTGGACAAGTACATCCGCCAAGGATAGGGCATCCGAGCCTAAGCCCAGGTCCAAGTCCCTTCCCCCTTTACGGGGGAAGGTTGGATGGGGGCGTCCTGGTTGATGACTGAATGACGCAAACCGGAGCACCGTCCCCTTTGGAAATCCCCAGGAGGTGATCCATGCCTGAAAAACCCTTAGAAGGTAAAGTCGCCATGGTCACCGGCGCCGGCAGCCCCATCGGCCTGGGCTTCAACATGGCTTCGGCCCTGGTGGAAGCGGGGGCCCGGGTGGCCATGGTCGACGTCAACGAGGAGTGGCTGGACCAGTCGGCCAACGACATCCGCGAGATAGCCGGCGACGACAGCGTCGTGACCATCCTGGCCGACGTGGCCGACGCGAGTTCAGCCGAAGCGGCGGTGCGGGCGGCCATCACCCACCTGGGCGGCCTGCATATCCTGATCAATAACGCGGGCATCAGCGCGGGAAACCTCAACGCGCCGGAGACCACGCATTTCTGGGACATCACGCCGGATATGTGGCAGCGGGTTATATCGGTGAACTTCAGCGGTCCCTTTAATATGGCAAGGGCGGCCGTCGGGCATATGATGGACCAGGGTTGGGGCCGCATCATCGGCGTCACCACCAGCTTTGACACCATGTTCCGCCTGGGGGTGACTCCCTACGGTCCGTCCAAAGCCGGCCACGAGGCGTTTATCGCGCTGATGTCCCGGGAACTGGAAGGCACCGGGGTCACCGCCAACGTTTTGGTGCCCGGAGGGGCCACCAACACCAACCTGCTTCCCGCCAATACCGTGCTCGACCGCTCGGCCATCATTCAACCCGAGATCATGCGTTCCCCGGTTGTATGGCTGGCTTCGGAACAGTCCGACGGCATCAACGGCCAACGCTTCATCGCCCAATTCTGGGACGAAAGCCTGCCCCTGGAACAGCGGATAGAAAAAGCCGGGGCCCCCGCCGCCTGGCCCCAACTGGGCCGCCAAGCTCCATCGCCTGGGACGTAGGGGGTTGGTGGGTGGAGTTCTGAAGAAGGGTTCGGGGTGGTGGAACTGGGGGGACTCGAACCCCCTACCTTCCCGATGGAATCGGGACGCCTTTTCATTGGGGGTACGGTGGATCATTGGTAACAATGGACAGGGTCTTTGAGGCGGCGCTTCAACTACCAAGAGTTACCAAATGATTAAGCCGACTACGAGAGCTTCCACCACCGGCGCAGCGGGCGCAATTGGCGGCCCAGGAACGCTTCCAAACTAGCCCGGTGCAACACAGTCCTGCTACCGCCGCTGGCCTCTTCGTCTATTAACGTGGAAGGCACATCCGCCCAATCGAACCCTCGTCTGCCGAAGGCATCCCGTTGTTCCCATACGAGGATCTTATCGCCTTCAATCATCCAGCCGTTGGGCACGTCACTTTCCCTCTTGGTATGGGCCGATACCCTCAGCAAGTTATCGAGTCGGGCCTTCACCCGGTCATACCGCTTTTCGGCGTACTCAAACCAGGTTACGGCCTGGCACCAGTGTGGCGGCGATTCGCCTGTGGCGTCCGAGATGATACTGCTCAGCACCCCCGACGACAGCGCCAACCAATCTTCTGGTAGCCGATCCTCGTCGAGGCGATCCATGATCTCTGTCAAGTAACGGCGATAGAGATGCCCGGTCAGCTTACGGCGCATTTCCTGTATCCGTCCCTGCAGTCGCTGACGTAACTCTTCGTTGTGTGGTGGCAACGCCGTTGTCGTGTAGACAACCATGCTGCGCTTCACCACCTCGTCGGGAAACGATTGGGGCTCAGCATTCATTGAGAGTATGAAGCCCGGGTACTCTGAGACGGGAGGCAGCAACTCATCTTTGATCATATCTCTGCCATGGCTGTTAAAAGCGCTGCGTCCGATGTCGTCGAAAGCCACAGGAAACCTCTTGTATCCTTGTTGTAACCCACGAAGTTGTGACGTCGTAAAGCTCCGTTTATCTACCGTATGGGCATAGCCAAACATAGAGGTCATCAACGTATCCACCAGGCTCGTTTTGCCGCAGTTGGATTTGCCGAAGATTATAGCGAAGGAAGGATATCTGATTACGTCATTATCCTGAAACAGTGCCAGAGACCGCATGTCACAGATGAACGGCGAAAAGTATAACCAGGACATCAGGGTAAAATAATCGTGCTGGAGGCGTGCCACATTTCCCTCGAAAGCATCCTCGTAATTCTTGAAGTAGTCCAGCAACAATGTCGCATCTACCCTGACTGATTCGTGATCCCATTCCAGTGGGAAATGCTGGCCAGATAACAAAGCTGAACGGTTTTGCCTATCAATGGAGAAATAACGGTTATCTGCCTCCTCAGCAGACTTCACGAGGCGTATACGGCTTATCGCTCTTTTTATTTCGGGCGTAATTTGTAGCCTACGGTTACGATTTCCAGGAGTAGCCGCCGACACGCCTGGTCCGATTACCGATACAACCTTTTCTACGCGTACTACCTGGGCCGGCGCTGTTACTTGCACTTCTTCGGTCGAAGGTGGCTCAATAACGAGTGTTGCCGACGCATCGGCCAGTACTGGAGTTTCCGAGATTTCAATCTCCGCGTTGGATATCCGGTCTTTAGGTAAGGCAATCTCATCAGAAGCCGAGTTCTTTATCTCATCGAACATTCTGTTGTAGTGCTGCCAAGCATCCTGATCGTTATCAAATTTGACTAGCGTCTCAGGCTGTTTTCCTGAAAAGGCACGCTCAGACAGGTTGGCAGAGCCGATCACTACACGTGTGCCTCCGTCGGGGTTCGATAACAGATACAGCTTCGCGTGGGCGATGTGCTTTCTGAGGACGCGGAAGCTTGCCAAGCCAGCGAATACTTTTTCTAGAACATGTATATGCCGCTCGTCTTTCAGTCCCATGATGGCAGCCCGCGTATCCCCAACAGCCACCTTCTGGAACGCTAGGATGTCTTTAATATCGCGTAATGCGCCTTCATATCCAAATATGCACTCAAAACTTTTGAACGAATAATCGTCCAGCATCCTAACGATGGCGCTGATGCTCGCAGAGTATGTCAGCACACGCAGGGTGTCGTAACCACGGAATAGATCCCAATTGAACTTCTGCTCGGTGAGGAACTTAGCGCTCACTACACGAAGCCCGGAGCCGTCGTCCAAGCCGAGCTCGGTTTGGGTCTTATGCAGTTCGTCGGATTCCTCAAACAGTCCGTTTACCGTCATAGCTCTGTGTAGACCATCAACAAAATTCAGATTTATCGTATGGCGCGTAAAGAAAATCGTCAAGGAGGTTCATAGCAATCCCAATCACGCAATGGATCATGCAAATTGTACGGAGGTACGGAAACCGCTCACGTACCTTTAGCAATAAAGGTTCTTGGTGGAGTTGGAGCCGCGACGGTTATCGGGACGGTCTTTGAATGGTGTGGTAGCTTTCCAGCCTATGCAGGGGTGCTGTGGTGCTGGGGCGTTGGGTGGTGGAGCTGGGGGGACTCGAACCCCCTGCCTTCCCGATGGCATCGGGACGCTCTCCTGGTTGAATTGGTGGTGGAGCTGGGGGGACTCGAACCCCCTGCCTCTTCAATGCCATTGAAGCGCTCTCCCGGTTGAGCTACAGCCCCACGTAAGAACTTTTGTTGAAGCGGCCTATTAGGCCAATTTCTTAGAGAAACTGGGTTAAACTCTATTTGTGCCGATACCTAGCTTTTGTTCAAGGTAGTAGGGATTCTTCCACGATTTTAGCTGCCGCTCACGCGCTCTAGCCTGAGCCAAGCTCGTGAACCACTCGTGATAGACCAGTGTCCAAGGCCCTCGCCCGCGAGTGGATCGGTTGGCGCCTGAGTTGTGTTGTTTGAGCCTGATATCAAGGTCTTGAGCACAGCCGATGTAATAGCGGCCAGAGTCACCACTTCGCAGAATGTATACTGCTGTCATCTAGAAATTTTCGACCGATGTACTGCTCATTCGGGGGGACTCGAACCCCCTGCCTTCCCGATGGTCATCGGGACGCTCTCCCGGTTGAGCTACAGCCCCACGATGTGGACGCCCTTCGGCGCACGGCCCAATATACCAAATAGTATATTGGGCCGCAACCGGTATCGGTCTACCCAGCCTGCTTAATATGCCGGGCGGGTTTCGGTTACTTGCGGGTGAATTTGACCACGCGGCGGGGACGCCATTCTCCGGGCATCACGAAGTACAGGTCCTTGTGGGAGTCGGCCCACACCCCGTGGCAGGAACGGTGGACCTCGCTGCCCCATTGGGCCAGACGCTCTCCTTCCGAGCTCAAAATACTGAACAACCCGCCGTTGTGCTCTGGGATGTAAACGATGTCTTCGTCATCCACGTAGATCACTGCCGGGCCGATCAGCTTGGTGGGCCAGGTGCTGATGTGCTCACCGTTCTGGGTGAACACCTGGACACGGTCGTTCTCCCGGTCGGCGATCAATAGACGGCCTTTGCTGTCGACCCAGGCGCCGTGGGGCAGGTTGAACTCGCCGGGGCCGGTGCCCGGGCCGCCCCAGGACATCAGGTGCTCGCCGGTGGGCGAGAATTTGTGCACCCGGGCGTTGGCGTAGCCGTCAGCGATGAAAACCTCTCCGGCGTCGTTTAGGGCGATGCCGGCGGGAAGGTTAAAGGGGTCGCCGCCATGGGTCACGTCCTTGTACCCGTTGGAGCCGAAAACCGTGTTGTCGGCCCCGGTTTCGGAACGGAAGCCCTTTTCGCCGATGGTCATCAGAAGCTCGCCGTCGGTGGTGAATTTCATCACCTGGCCCCGGTCGCGGTCCACCAGCCAGACGTTGTCTTGCTTGTCGATGAGGATGGCGTGGGCGAACTCAATGACCCCCGCGCCCCAGTGGGAAAGGTAGTTGCCCTCGCGGTCGAAGATGACCACGGGATGGTCCGGGTCCCGGTTGAAGCAATAGACCCGGTCTTTGGAGTCGCCGTAAACCGCTGCGGCAGGCATAGCCCAGCCCTCGGGCACCTTGGCCCAGTTCTCGTCCATGGTATAGGTATATTTACCGCTGCCTACAGTACTGGTGGTAGTCAATTCAATCTCCTTCGCGCCTGTGGCCGATTATTTCCCGAATATTAACCGAATAACCCCGGGTTGCCTAGTAAGGGGCTATGCCCGGTGTTTTCACCCGGAAGCTGTACAGGGATTCGCCTGGCGTGGCGTAGATGGTACGGAAGTCGGGGCCGCCGAACGCCACGTTGCGGGGCACTTCCGGGCCTTTGATTACGCCTACGACCGTACCGTCGGGCTCAATGACCCAAATGCCGCCGGACCCCACGCAGAATACCCTTCCGGCGGTGTCTACCTTCATGCCGTCGGGCACTCCCTCTTCTGCCGAGGACATGTCGCAAAACACCCGGTTGTTGCTCAGCGTCCCGTCGGCCGCGACGTCGAAGGCCCGGATCTTGCGGTGGTTGCAGACCTCGCGCTTTTCCGCTTCCTCGAAGCAGCGCTCGTCCAACCGGCTGATGGCCACGTAGAGGATCGACTCGTCGGGGGAGAAGGCCAGGCCGTTGGGGTATTCGCACTCATCGGTGGCCAGGTGCAGCTGGCCGCTGGGGTCCACGCGGAAAACCCCGGCAAAGCCGATCTCCCGCTGTTCCGGCGGCAGGCGTAATTCCGGGTCGGTGAAATAGATGCTGCCATCGGAACGGCAAACCACGTCGTTGGGCTTATTGAACCGTTTGCCCTGGTAGGTTTCGGCCACGGTGGTCACCGTGCCATCGCTGTCCATCCGGGTGAGCCGCCGGTGGTCCGCGCCCTCACACATGAGCAGCCGGCCCTGGCGGTCGAAGGTGCATCCATTGCCCTCGCCGGTGCCCTCACGCACCACCGATA
>JADFPM010000098.1 GCA_022562335.1 Chloroflexota bacterium | reverse complement strand
TGGGGCTCCACACCGGGGAGGCCATCAAGGACGCCGGCGACTTCTTCGGCCGGAACGTGATCCTGGCCTCCCGCATCGCCGATCAGGCCCACGGCGGGCAGATCCTGGTGTCGTCGCTGCTGAAGGAATTGGTCGAGAGCGCCGGGGACCTGACCTTTGGGGAAGAACGGGAAGTAGAACTTAAAGGTTTGCCCGGCCCTCACCGGGTGTACCCGGTGGAGTGGCGATAACCCACGCACCACAACTTGCTCGACCGCTGTCCAGCCACAAACTTGATTCAGCCACGTGGGGCTTAGGAAATCCGAATCTAAATTTAGAGACATCACGCCGCACTTCAGAGGCGCGGTGATGTGATGATTTTGGCCGTGAATTAAGGCCGTTCAAGACTATAAGGAGGCGCCAACATGCCATACGGAGGCAACGACTGGCTGGCTTTAACCCCGGAAGACACCCTGGAGCCGGAGATGCCCATTTGCGACCCGCATCACCATTTTTGGGACATGCGGCACGTGAGAGTCCCCCACCAAAGATATCTGCTTCACGAACTGAACGCCGACATACACAGCGGCCATAACGTCCGCTCCACCGTGTTTGTCGAGGCACGGGCGATGTACCGCACCGACGGACCCGAAGAGCTGCGCCCCGTCGGTGAGGTCGAGTTCGTCCAAGGGCTTGCCGCGGCCAGCGCCAGTGGAGTGTACGGTCCGGGCCGCGCGGCGGCAGCGATCATAGGCCATGCCAACCTGAACCTGGGCGATGCGGTGGAGCCGGTGCTGAATGCGTTGCAGGCGGCCAGCCCCAACCGGTTTCGCGGTATCCGCCATTCTGTCACCTGGGACCCGCACCCGGAGATCGAGAACACCTCCGCTCACCAGGCGCAGAACCAGTTGGCCAGCGAAAACTTCCGGGCTGGCGCGCGGGTGTTGGCGCGGATGGGACTGACATTGGAAGCTTGGCTGAACCATCCCCAGTTGGCCGAACTGGCGGATTTCGCCAAGGCAGTCCCCGGCCTGACCATCATTTTGAACCACATCGGGGGACCCTTGCGTACCGGCCCCTACGCCAACCGGGACGACGAGGTGCTGGCAAACTGGCGCAGCGGGATTACAGCGGTGGCGGCGTGTCCCAACGTAGTCGTGAAACTGGGCGGCATGGGAATGCCCCGCAATGGGTTCGACTGGCACACTCGAGAGATACCCATCGGCTCGGAAGAGCTGGCCCGGGACATGGCGCCCTTCAAGGACTATTGCATCGAGCAGTTCGGCCCGGACCGGTGCATGTTCGAAAGCAACTTCCCGCCCGACAAGGTCTCGTTCTCCTACAACGTGATGTACAACGCCTTCAAACGGCTGTCCAAGGGTTACTCGGCCACCGAACGCGCCGCCATGTTCCATGACACGGCGGTTCGTGTGTACCGGATAGACCCCTAACGCCTAGGACCGGTCCATCTGGATACACGACGCTGGTATGCGCGTCAGAGCCCGTTGGATGGTTATTAAAACAGGCGCGTCGAAGACCCGCGTCAGGCTGGCGATAAACCTCAGGCGGACCTGGGATACCAAAACTAGAGCTTCGCCGATCCCTGACCATGAAGGGCGTTCCATATCCTTTCCGGGGTGAGAGGGGTGTCGATGTGACGTACTCCCTTGGCGGACAGGGCATCCATCACTGCGTTGGCCACCGCCACGGGAGCGGCTACCGTGGGCAGCTCCCCCACCCCCTTTATGCCCAGGGGGTTCAAGGGGGAGGGAGTCTCAAAAGTATCCGTTTCCAGGTTGGGTATATCCGTGGCGCGGGGCAAGGCATAGTCCAGCAGGCTGCCGGATAAAGGCTGGCCGTCGGAGCTATAAACCATACTCTCCAGCAGGGCCTGCCCTATTCCCTGGGCGATGGCGCCGTGCACCTGTCCCTCGACCAGCATGGGGTTGATGATGCGGCCGCAATCGTGCACGGCCACGTACTTGAGGATCTTGACCGCTCCATTATCCTGGTCCACCTCAACCACCACCACGTGGGCCCCGAAGGCATGGGGACTTTGGTACGGAGCGCCAAGGGTAAAGCTTCCTTTGAACTCCAGTCCTGCCTCCATCCCCGGGGGCAACAGCTCTTCGTTGTAAGCAGCCGAGGCCACCTGGGCGAAGTTTAATTCCTGCCCGGGGTTGCGTTGGTTGGTAACGCGGCCGGCAAGGAATGTCACATCCTCCGGGGAGCAATCCATCAGGTGTGCCGCTATCTTAGATAACTTCCGGCGGGCTTCCTGGGACGCCAGATACATAGCCGGACCACCAACGACGGTGCCCCGGGTCGACCCCGTCCCTCCACCTTCGGGAATCGTAGCAGTGTCTCCATGGAGCACCCGCACGTCTGAGGGATGGACCCCTATCTCATCAGCCACTATCTGTGAGAAGGATGTCTCCGATCCCTGCCCGTGGGGCGATATACCGGTGAAAGCAGTGGTTTGACCCAAAGAGTCTATTTTGATCAATGCCTCTTCGGTGCGTGACTCCCCAGAGCCTCCGGACATTTTTATCACGGTCGCCAACCCCACTCCGATCAATGGCCCATCGGAATCTCTTGACCGGCGGGCCTTCTCCCGCCAACCCTGGTAGTCCGCCATCTCCAACGCCCGGTCCAGCACCTTCTCATAATTGCCCGAGTCATAGGTAAGGCCGGTGGGAGTCAGGTAGGGAAATGCTTCCGGGGGAATGAGATTTCTCCTTCTAACTTCCGCCGGGTCCAGGTCTAGCTCCCTGGCGATCAGGTCTACCGTGCGCTCCATGCAAAAAGCGGACTCGGGTCCGCCGGCGCCCCGGTAGGCCCCGGTGGGAGGTTTGTTGGTGGCCACGCCCAAAACTTCGACCCTTGCCGTGGGGGTCAGGTAGGGCCCGATGATGCGGTGGCTGGCGCGGTAGGGCGGCGATGGTGTGGAGTTCACAAAATACGCCCCACTGTCGCTTACGATCTTCAGGCGTATTCCCGTGATGGTCCCATCGTTCTTCACGGCCGCTTCGATGTCTACGTTGTGGCCCCTGCCGTGGAAGCCCAGCATATTTTCTTGCCGGTCAGCCACCCACTTGACAGGCTGTCCCAGAGAAAGGGAAAGGTGAGCCACCAACGGGTATTCGGCGAAAGTGCCGCCTTTTTCGCCGAAACTTCCTCCCACGTCGGGAGCCACCACCCGTATCCCATCCTCAGCCCGGTCAAGCAGCGATGCCAGCGCCGTCTTGAGTCCGTGGGCCCTTTGGGTGGAGGCCCACACCGTCAGCAGGTCCTCCTGAGGTTGGTAATCGGCAACCAAACCCCTGGTTTCCATGGGCACGGGCGCCAGGCGCTGCACGTAGTACTGCTGCCGGACGACGCGGTCGGCCTGGGCAAACGCGGCGTCCAGGTCTTTGCCCTGCCGGTCATGGTGTATCCGCAACACGATGTTGGAGCCCAATTCCTCGTGGATCGGGACCGAGCCCTCGGCAGCGGCCTCCAGAGCGTCAACGATCGGCTTCAACGGTTCGTAGTCCACCTGGATGAGTTCCATGGCGTCCAGGGCCAGGGAGTGGTCACGAGCAGCTACGATCGCCACGGGCTGCCCGGCGTAAACCACTTTGCCCCTGGCCAGGACCGGTTGTTCAGGCGCATTCAGCTCAACCGCCTGCAACTCACCCGACATGTTCCTGTTTGGAATGTCCTTGATGATCCCTTGAACGTCATCTGCCGTGAGCACGGCCGCCACCCCGGGAAGGGCGCGGGCCGCTGAAACGTCAATGGACCTGATGCGAGCGTGGGCGTGGGGACTTCGCAGCACACAGGCGTGGAGCATTCCCGGCAGCTTTATATCGTCGACAAAAGATCCTTGGCCGGTGATGAGCCTGGGGTCTTCAAACCTTTTCAGTGGCTGCCCTACGTAGCTCACTGCAACCCTCCTTAGTAAAACAAGTAGAACAACCGAAGCGGTCTCAGCTGGATACGCTGGGATATTAACATATCGCCCGAATCTGGATCGGAAAACGTCTCCAGCGGGAAATGTCCGTCCAGGCGGGCGGGATCGACGGGAAAAAGAACAGGCGGCCAGCGCCATCCGGGCCGGACGGGTGGTGGTCTCACAGCAGGGTGAGCGCGGCGATACCGCCGACGATCATCACGATGGCCACCAACTTCACCGCTAGCGTGCGCGGATCCAGAGGTTCATCAAGCAGCGGGAAGGCCTTGGTGCTGAGCAACGTGCCATAGATGAAGACAAAGAGAGGGCGGGTCGCCGTCATGGTGGAAACCAAGGACACGGGCCCCAGGCTGATGGCGGTCACGTTGAGCATCACGGCCAGGGGCGCCAAACTGAACTCGGCCAGAAACAGCAATAACAGGGTCCGCCAACTACGAAGCGCTCCAAAAAGCTGCCCGAACGCGCCGGGCCGCCACAAAAATGCGAACATCAACGCCATGCCGTAATTTCGCAGGGAAAAGACGAACCAAACCGGCAGTTCTTCCAGCGCGTATTTGCCCGTCAGCAGCCCTAACGCGGTGAACATACTGGCCCCGATGAGGATGGGTAAGGCCCGGTTCAGACGAAAGACTTTGCCGCCGCGCGAGCCGAATACGGAAATGGTGAAGGCGCCGGCCACCACCACTGTGATCGCTATATATTGGCCCGCCACCAGGGTCTCGCCCAGAAATAGCACGGCCAGTACCGCCACGAATACCGGAAAGGTATGGATGATGGCCGAGGCTCTGGAGGCTTCCTCCAGCTTGTATCCCCAGAACATCATCCCCAAAGCGCCGCCCCAGCACAGACCCGAAACCCCGGCCACGATCAGCCGGCCGAGGGGCGCATCTTCCGGTATGCCGGTCAGGAACAATGAGATGGTGGCATAGGAGAACAGGGAGATCATCACTCCCATGTAGAAAGCGGGCAGGCCGGGCAGATCGTAGGAAGCCAGCCGTTTGTCTAGAACGGTGACCATCCCAAAGATGCCGGCGCTCAGCAGCGCGACCCAGATGTACGATGAGGTCAAGATGGCATCAGATCGGCAGCCGGGCAGCGGCTGGCCGCCGGCTCGGGGGGACGTGCGGTCAATCGCGCCCCGTCAGCCGGCCGCCAAGTCATTGGAGACCACGGAAGCAGTGGCAGGTTTCTCACCCGGGCCAGCGGCTAAATACCCGGCCGCTAACGGCCCTTGCGGCTTAGAAAGTCGGGGAAGGCGTCCTCCACGCCGTAGCCCACCACCTTTTCGGTGGTGAAATAGCGTTCGTTCTCGAACTGGGTGTGCAGGTCTTTCCCCATGTCCTGAATCAAAAGTTCCTTGATGCCCATCACCGATTCGTGGCGGTTCTTAGCTATCACGGTGCATATCTCCATGGTTTTCGCCCGCAGCTCTTCCTTGGGCACCAGGTGGTTGATCAGGCCGATGCGGTAGGCCTCTTCGGCCTCGACCACGCGCCCGCTGAACAAAAGCTCCTTGGCCATGGGCCAGCCGACCTGGTTGGGCAGGGTCCAGGTGCAATTGATCCTGCCGTAGGCCGCGGCCAGGAACCGGAATTTTGTGTTCTCGCAACCTATCCTAAAGTCCAACGAAGAGGACAGCACCGCCGCACCGCCGTAGGCCAGGCCGTTCATCATGCCGACGATGGGCTTGGGGGAGGCGGAGATGTCGTAGGACCGCTCGGGAAATTCATCACCGTGGAGCTTCCGCGCCTCGGAGATATTCCCATTGGCCTCTTCCCTCTGCTCGTGGATGTCGCCGCCCGCCGAGAAAGCCCGTTCGCCGGAGCCGGTGATCACGATGCAGCCTATGTCATCATCCTTGTTGGCCTCAGCCACCGCGTCGTGCAGTTCATAACCCAACAAAAAGTTCATTGCATTCAGGACTTCGGGGCGGTTCATCGTGATGATCGCCACCCCTTCTTCTTTTTCCACCAGGATATGCTGGTAATCCATTGACGCCTCCCCAAATTCACTATGATTTAATCTGAATAAGCCTTCGAGCCCGAGGGCCCGTATGCCTCTATTTTCGGTTGGGACCAAGGGCTAAAACGGGGCAACGCGCCCGTTCAACGCCCATAAGCCAACGTGTGGATTGTATTGGCTCGGATTGAGCCCGTCAATTTCTGCGGCGATGGTCCCGGCGATTTCGTGCCCATGACCTTTGTGTTAAACTTCGGGCGGTTTTCGGGCTCGCCCGGTATTACATCAAACCCACCGGCGGCTCCCTGCCACCACCCACGCCCAATACCATCGGAGGTGCCACCGGTGTCCCCCAGAATGAAGGCCGGCGAGGCCGTGATCGAACTATTGAGGCAGGAAGGCGTCACCCACATATTCGGCATCGTTGGGTCGTCCTTCTTGGACATCCTGGACCCGCTGTACGACCGGGACGACATTCAGTTCATCGGCGTCCGCCACGAGCAGGGCGCGGCGCTGATGGCCGACGGCTTCAGCCGCATCTCGGGCAAACCCGGCGTGATCCTGGTGACCAACGGTCCCGGCGTGTTGAACCTGACCTTCGGCGTCGGATCGGCCTTCGTGGCCCACTCGCCCATGGTGATCCTGGCGCCCTCGGCATCCCGCGACCACCAATACCGGGACTCCACCCAAGAGTTCGACCAGGTGGCCCTTTTCGCGCCCATCACCAAAGCGTCGTTCCCGGTCAATAAGATCGAACGGCTGCCCGACGCCATTCGCCATGCCTTCCGCGTGGCCACCTCCGGCAAGATGGGCCCGGTGCTGGTGGACATTCCCAGAGACCTGCTGCCCGGAGCCGAACTCGACATAGACCTATTGCCGCCCGACACCTACCGCACCGGCCAGACCAGGTCCAGGGGAGACAGGGACCTGATCGATAAGGGCGCCCGGGTGATGCTGGCCGCCCAGAGGCCGGTGATCGTTGCCGGGGGCGGCGTGGTGTGGAGCAACGCCGGAAACGAAGTGACCCGCATGGCCGATCTGCTGGGCGCGCCCATCGTCACCTCCTACGGACGCGCCGACGCCGTGCCCAACGACCATCCCCATTTCCTGGGGCATCTGGGCCGGCTGGGGTCGGAAGAAGGGGCCGAAGCGATACGCCAAGCCGATGCCATCCTGGCCGTGGGCACCCGCCTGGGCCAATCCACCACCTTCTTTGATAACCGGTTCATTCCCGCCGGCGTCCCCATCGTCCAGATCGAGATAGACCCCCGCGAACTGGGCCGCAACTACCCCATATCGGTGGGTATCGAGGGCGACGCCAAGGCCGTGATGATGGAACTTTTGGAGTTGGTGCAACAGGCCGAGCCCCGGCCCAACCCCGCCTGGGTGTCGGAGATAAGCGATTGGTATGCCCGGCGCAATCAGCGGCTGCAAGACGAGGGCAACCTTTCGTCCATGCCAATGAAACCCCAACGGGTTTACGCCGAACTGCGGAAAGTCATACCCCGCGACGCCATCATTGCGCTGGACGCGGGGCTGGCGCCCAACTTCGGCCAGGACCGGCTCATGTATTACGAGCCCCGCAGCCTGATGACCTCCCTGGACCTGGGCGGTCTTGGCTTCAGCTTCCCGGCGGCCATAGGCGCCAGTTTCGCCGCCCCGGACCGGCCGGTGATCAACTTCAACGGCGACGGCGGGTTCCTCTTCAACGCCCAGGAATTTGAGACATCGGTCCGCTACAAGCAAAAACTGGTCACCGTGGTGATGAACAACGGATGTTGGGGGTCGGAAAAGGCCTACCAGCGATACGCGTTCAACGAGCGTTACGTGGGCGCCGACACCGTCAATCCCCGCTTCGATAAGTACGCCGAACTTTTCGGGGGCGCCGGTTTTTACGTGGAGCGGCCGGAAGACATCGGGAACGCCATGCTGGAAGCGCTGAAACTAGACGGCCCCAGCATCATAGAGATTCCCATCGACCCCGACGAGATGCCCCGGCCGGCCCGTCTGTCCGACGTTCAAGCGCCCAAATAGGGTTCACGAATCCCGGCCTTCGGACTATAATTGAAATATGGAACAACCATTACTGGCCAGCGATGTAACAATAGAGGGCGATGCCATCGTCATCCTTTGGAACGACGGGCACCGAAGCCCATACCCTCACCGGTATCTGCGCCTGCGGTGCCAGTGCGCCAACTGCGTCGACGAAATGAGCGGCAAACCCCGGCTGGACCCGGACTCGGTCCCCGAAGACGTAAAGGCCATCGACCAGATGCCGGTGGGAAATTACGCCGTCCAGTTCCTGTGGAGCGACGCCCACTATACCGGCCTGTACCCCTTCCGGTTCCTGCGTTCGGTCTGCACCTGCATCCCCTGCAACCAGGCCCGGGATAAATCCGGCACACCGGGTTAAACCGGCACCTCCCAGAATGGTCCCGATTTGCCCAGACGGGCGAGTACTTCTTGCCGCTCTTGCACTCGCCGGGGACGCCAAGCAGAAATGTAATCGGCGTCCAGTAAGTGCCTGCGCCCTTCGGTGCTGAAAACGGCAATCCAGTCCGCCAAAGGCATGATTCCCTCATCGGAGTTCGGGTTAAATAATGCCCATTCTCGAGCGTGCTCCTCCGACTGGAAGAGGTTCATCTGGGCTCAAGCAAGTCCGGTGGCGACACCAGTGTAGGGGAGGTTGGTGTGCCCTACGATGTCTGAGAAGTTGGCGTAGAGAACTTGGCCGTCCCGCATCTCCACTGTGATGCGTCGATTGCAATCCAGACAAGGGCAGTCAATTCTCACCACCTTCCCCGGAAAGAGCCAGCAGACCGCCAGCGAGTCGAAGCCTCATTGACCGAACCACTTCTGCTGTCCGTCGACGGTAATACGATACTGTGTAGGTAGGCTGGAAAACGGTTGCGCCGATTCAATCAAGGCGGCGTCGGGGTGTAGCCTAATAGCCCCCTCGGACGCAACGTCGTGAATCAGGTCGCGCCCACCGTCGATGCTTAGGGAGAGGTGGCGTGCCAGTTCGCTGTAGTGGGGCGCTTCGCTGGTGTCTACCATCCTCGTGATGATGAAATGAAATGCCGCATCCAGTGTCGTAAGCTCAGCCATGGTCCCTCCTCGTTGACCGTCGTTCCCTGCGCGGAGGCCGTTATTCCGTTCACAAGCTATTAGTATACTTATAGGCGGCGGAACGGTGAAGACTTCGTTCGCTAGGCACCGGATTTACCTTAACCCTATACTACAGGCCATCATATTACGAATCTGGATTTGA
>JADFPM010000097.1 GCA_022562335.1 Chloroflexota bacterium | reverse complement strand
GGCGAGACCCAGGTCCTGTCCGTAGTGACGCTGGGCTCCGTTGGAGACCGCCAGAAGCTCGACACCCTCAGCCCAGCGGAATCCAAGCGCTTCATGCTCCACTACAACTTCCCGCCCTACTCTGTCGGCGAGGCACGCCGAGTAGGCTCGCCCGGCAGAAGAGAGATAGGTCACGGGGCGCTGTCTGAGCGCGCCTTGAACCATGTGATTCCCGATGAAGACTCGTTCCCCTACACCATAAGGCTCGTCTCGGAGATCCTGAGCTCCAACGGCAGCACATCCATGGGCAGCGTTTGCGGCAGCACGCTGGCCTTGCTGGACGCCGGCGTGCCCATATCGCAGCCCGTATCCGGGATCGCCATGGGGTTGATCACCGGGGAGGACGGCCAGTACGCCATCCTCAGTGATATCCAAGGGATGGAAGACTACCTGGGCGACATGGACTTCAAGGTCGCGGGCACGGTCAACGGGATAAACGCCCTGCAAATGGACATCAAGCTGACGGGGCTTGACGAGAATATCCTCAAAGAAGCCCTGGAGCAGGCCAGGGTCGGCCGCCTTCACATCATGGACAAGATGAACGAGGTCATCTCCCAGCCTCGTGCGGAGATGAGCCCCTACGCGCCCAAGATGATTCGTCTGAAGATCGCCGTGGCAAAGATCGGCGCCCTGATCGGACCGGGAGGCCGGGTCATCCGCGGCATCAGCGAAGAGACGGGCACCACCATCAACGTCGAGGACGACGGGTCGGTGACCATCGGCGGGATCGACGCCGCCATGTTGGAGTTGGCTCGCAGCAAGGTGGATAGCCTTACCCGGGAACTTCAGGTAGGTGACATTTTCACCGGCAAGATCTCCAAGGTAGTGAACTTCGGCGCGTTCGTCGAATTGATGCCCGGCCGGGAGGGCCTGGTCCGTACCCAAGACCTGGGTGACATGGACGATGGGGTGGAAGTGGGCCAGGAGATCACGGTGATGATCCAAGAGATCGATTCTCAAGGACGGTTGAACCTATCCCGAAGCGCTCTGTTTGGCGATAACGGCGGAAGCACCACGCCTCGGCCCAACCCTAACCCCAATCCAGGGTCCTCCGACCGGGGCCGTGGCGGCAGGCCCGGAGGTTTCTCCGGCGGCCGTGGCGGAGGGGGAGGATCAAGGCCGAGCGGACCCGGCGGACCCGGCGGACCTAGAGGTCCGGGGGGTCCTGGGGGTCAGGGTGGTTCGGGAGGAAGGCCCGGCGGACCCGACCGCCGGTTCTTGGGCGGGGGCGGCGGACCCCGGGCCAACTAATCGGAAACGGGTCCCGGGGCCTGGATACAAGCGCCCTAGCCGTATAAACGGGGTAAGACCCATCAAAAGAGGCGTTAAAAAAGCCGGCCACTAACGTGGCCGGCTTTGATTTTCACAAACCATTGGTTTTAGGCCAGCCTTTGGCCAGACCGCCGGAAGCCACGGAATCGCCTCGTCGGATTACTCGCGTTGCCTGCGCTTTTCGGTGGATTTGATAAGTGGTAATATCTAGACCTTCTGGTCAGGGCTTGAACGGTATTGGCGGTAACCTTTGATTGTAGGCGTGGGAATCGCCTTATAGGAGCAGCAATGGCGCCCATAAAAGTGGTTGTCAACGGCGCCACCGGCAAGATGGGAATGGAGACGGTCGCGGCGGTAAGCGCCGAAGACGGCCTGGAGCTGGCGGGCGCCGTATGCCAGCGGGAAAGGGGCCCCGTGTTGACCCTGTCCGGCGGCGCCAACGTTCCCCTATCCACCAATTTGGCAGATATGCTGGAGCAGACCCGGCCCGACGTGCTGGTGGACTTCACCAATGCCACCGCCTGCATGGAAGCGGCTCCTGCCGCGGCGGGCCGTTCCATACACCTTGTATTGGGCGCCAGCGGGTTGACCGAAGAACACCTGAACCAACTGGACGCCATGGCCAACGATGGGAACATCGGCGTGATCGTCGCGCCCAATTTCGCCCTGGGCGCCGTGGTTTTGAAGCGGTTATTGGAGCAGGCCGCGCCCTATTTCGAGTATGTGGATATCATAGAATCGCACCACGAAGCGAAGATAGATGCACCCTCGGGTTTTGCCATGGCGTTGGCCAAGGCCATCGGGGACCAGCGAAAGTTTCAGCGCAACGTGCCCGAGCGGGAGAACCTGCCGGGGACTCGTGGCGGCGATTACAACGGCGTGTCCATCCATAGCATCCGGATGCCCGGCCGTAGCGCGCATCACGAGGTCATACTGGGGACCGCAGGTCAAACGTTGACCTTGCGGCACGATACCCTGGGCCGCGACTGCTACATGCCCGGCGTGATCCGCTGCATCAAGGACGTTGTGACTCGAAAGGGTCTTGTGGTAGGCTTGGAAAACATTTTAGGCCTGTAGCAGGCTCAAATAGAGGGTTCTCGTCATAAAACATGGAAGTGATGAATATTTCGGGCATGTTTTGATGCGTGAACCTGAATCACTTTTAGAAAGGCCTGGGGTTTTCTACACAAGCCCCGGCAGGACTGAGGAGCATCGGTGAAAGATCTCACCATAGCGGTGGTGGGCGCAACGGGGGCCGTGGGCCTGGAGTTTCTCCGCATCATGGAGCAGCGCCACCCAAACCTCCCCAACCTCAAGCTTCTGGCTTCCAGCCGGTCGGCGGGCAAGCGCATGACCGTGGGAGGAAAGGAGCTGGTGGTTGAGGAGACCACCGATGCCTCTTTCCAAGGGGTGGACATCGCCTTCATCTCGGCCAGTTCAGAGGTTAGTCTTAAATACGCTCCCATCGCCGTCGCCGCCGGCGCGGTGGTGATAGACGATGGGTCCGCCTTCCGGATGGAGGAAAACGTGCCCCTGGTGGTGCCCGAGGTCAACGGGGCCGACCTGGAATGGCACGAAGGGATAATATCCATCCCCAACTGCTCCACCACGCCCCTGGTGATGGTGGCCCACCCGCTGAACCAGGCGAACACGATCCTGCGCATGGTGGCGGACACCTATCAGTCGGTATCCGGCGCCGGCGGTGCCTTGATCGAAGAACTACGCAATCAGAGCCGGGACCACCTGGATGGCAAACCGGGTCCCAACCCGCCCTCCAACAAAAGAGTGGCGTTCAACGTGATTCCCCAGATCGACCGGTTCCAACCCGATGGCTATACCTTTGAAGAGCGGAAGATGATTCAGGAAACCCGAAAGATCATGCATTGTCCCGGCCTGGCCATATCGGCGACTTGCGTGCGGGTTCCCGTCTACGTGTCCCACAGCGCCGCGGTGCACATCGAATTTGAGCGTCCCATGGCCCCCGAAGAAGCCAGGGAGCTGCTGGACGCCATGCCCGGCGTAAAAGTGGTGGATGACCCGGATCACGGAATATATCCAATGCCCTGCGACGCGGAAGGCAAAGACGACGTGTTAGTGGGCCGGTTGCGAAGAGATGCATCGCATCCCAACGGCCTGGTCCTGTGGGTGGTGGCGGACAATCTTCGCAAGGGAGCGGCCCTAAACTCGATTCAGATCGCTGAAGAGTTGGTGGCTCGCCGTTGCCTAAAGCCTCGGGGCAAAAGTGGCATCGCGGGCCGTTAGGACCCGGAACGATTACGAGGTAAGGAATTCATGGCGACGGACATCGGTTCACTTCAGCTTCCATTATCGACCCGTCTTCTGATCGACGGTGAGGAAGGCCCGGCCACCGGCGGCGAAGAATTCTACCGGGAAAATCCAGCCGACAACCGCCAGGTAGCCACGGCGGCCGCCAAAGGGTCGGCGGAAGACGCCCGGGCCGCCATCGACGCCGCCCGAAGGGCATTTGACTCCAACACCCAAAACTGGATCTACAATTACAAGCTGCGGGAGCAAGTCCTCTACCAAACCGCCCAGTTGATCCGCGAACATGCCCCTCGCCTGGCGGAAGTCGTCAGTCTGGAAGTGGGGATGCCCATCCGCCAGGCCATCCCCCACGTGGCCGCCGCCGCCGACATTTTTGAGTTTTACGCCGGTCTGGCGGGCAAGCTTTACGGTGAAAGCTTCACCCTGCCCACCGGGTCCATGATCAACCTGGTCAAGGAACCCATTGGCGTCATTGGAATGATCACCCCGTGGAACTTCCCTTTGACTCAAACCGCCCGTAAAGTGGCCCCGGCTTTGGCGGTGGGTTGTACGCTGGTGATAAAACCCGCCAGCTACACGCCGGCCGCGACCTACGAATTGGTTAAGCTGATGCATCAGACAGCGCTGCCCAACGGTGTTGTGAACCTGGTCTCCGGCCCGGGCACGGTGGTTGGCGCTGAAATCGTCACCAGCCGCAAGGTGGACAAGATATCTTTCACCGGCGAGTCGGGCACGGGTAAGGATATCGCCGTTCAGGCCGCCAGGGATATCAAACGAATCAGTCTCGAATTGGGAGGCAAGGCCCCCTACGTGGTGTTCGACGACGCCGATATGGAAGGCGCTTCCAGGGCGGCGGTGTTCGGCATGTTCCGCAACGCCGGCCAGGCCTGCGGGGCCACCACACGGCTTCTGGTGCAGGAAAGCGTCCACGACGAATTCTTGGCCAAGGTGGTGCATCTTTCTCAGAATATAAAGGTGGGGAATCCCGCGGATGAATCCACCGACATGGGGCCGTTGATTTCCGCCAGCCAGGAACAGGTGGTGCAGGAGTACATCAAATTCGGGCTGGACGCCGGATACGACATGGTCACCGGCGGCCATAAACTCCAGGGTGGCCTCTACGATAACGGATACTACCTGGAGCCGACCATTTTCGACGGCGTGGACAACTCTTCCCGGCTGGCCCAGGAGGAGATCTTCGGGCCGGTGGTGGTGGTGACCACTTTCAAAGACGAGGAAGAAGCGATCCACCTGGCCAACGACGTGGAGTTCGGCTTGGTGGCCGGTGTGTGGAGCGCCGACTACCCCAGGGCCATGCGGGTCGCCCGGAGGATTCAGGCCGGAACCGTGTGGATCTGGGACAATTACGCCCAACCCGTGGAAGGGATTTGGGGAGGTTACAAACAAAGCGGCATCGGCCGGGAGTTGGGTTATTACGGGCTGGACGACTTCCAAGAGGTAAAGCAGATATTCACCGATGGGACCGGTTTAACCATGAAACCGGCCTACTCCCAGGTCATATCCGAATAACGCAGCAGGGGTGGTTGGGGCCGGATCCCGGCGGTCTGGCGATAAAACACGTGGAGGCGCCGCCATGGCAGAACTAGGCAGGCTAATCACCGCAATGATCACCCCCTTCGATGACGAAGGCAAGGTCGACTACAAACAGGCCAAGCGTCTGGCCAACGCCCTTCTCGACTCGGGCAGCGACGGTCTGGTGGTCACCGGCACCACCGGAGAGGGTCCCACCCTGAGCGCCGAGGAAAAGATTCGCCTCTACGCAGAGGTGAAAGAGGCCATCGGCGACCGGGGCGCGGTCATAGCCGGCACCACCGACAACAATACCGCCGCAAGCATCGAACTTAGCATGGAGGCCGAGGCGGTTGGCGCCGATGCTCTGCTTCTGACCGTCCCCGCTTACAACAAGCCACCCCAGGAAGGGCTGTACCAGCACTTCAAGAAAATAGCCGCCAACACCAACCTGCCCTGCTTGCTGTACAACGTCACCAGCCGCACCAGTTTGAATATGACCGACGAAACCACCATCCGGCTGAGCCACATCGACAATATCATCGGCATCAAGGAAGCGGGCAGCGATTTGGACCAGATCGCCCGGATCATTGATGGCGCCAAGGGCGAATTCCGGGTTTGGAGCGGCAACGACAACGAGACCTTTTACATCATGGGAATGGGAGGATACGGCGTGGTCAGCGTGGCCTCCCACCTGGTTGGAAACCAGATCAAGCATATGATGGGCCTGATATTGGAAGGCGACGTGGAGCAGGCCGCGGCCGAACACCGCAGGCTGTTGCCGTTGTTCAAGGTGTTATTTGTCGAATCAAATCCCATTCCCGTGAAATACGCCGTCAATTCCCTGGGATTCGACGCCGGGAAGCCGCGGCTGCCTTTGGTGCCGCCCCAGGAGAAGACGGTAGCGGTGTTGAGCGAGGTCATGGCGAATTACCAGATGGACCTTCCGGTGTAGATCGCGGGACCAACGGCGCGAATTTAGAGATTCCGAGAGATTGAAAGGCCCCTCCCGATTTTGGGAGGGGCCTTTTTGTTTTGGCGAATAGCGAGACAGGGTCGATCTACGGGATCACCGTTTCGACCAATATGGTCTCGGCCCGGCTGGGACCGGTGGAAATGATCTGCACCGGGCACCCCACCAGCTCTTCGATGCGCTTGACGTATTTCAACGCGTTTTCCGGCAGCTGGGAAATGCTGGTGGCGCTGGCCGTAGGCTGGTCCCAGCCGGGATGCTCCTCCCATACGGGCTCGCAGCGTGCCAGCAAGCCGGTATTGGCCGGGAACCGTTCAACCACTTTGCCATCGGCCCGGTAGCCGATGCAGATCTTAACCGAGGAGAACCCATCCAGGATGTCCAGCCTGGTCAATACCATGCCGGTGAAGCCGTTGACCAGGCGGCTATATTTCCCCGCCACGGCGTCGAACCAGCCGATGCGCCGGGCCCTGCCGGTGGTGGTGCCGAACTCCTGGGCCTTTTCGCGGATTCCATCTCCGATGGAGTCGTTCAGCTCCGAAGGCATCGGTCCGCTGCCGACTCTGGTGGAATAGGCCTTGAACACACCCAAAACCCCGGCGATGCAATGGGGGTCTATCCCCAAACCGGTGCACGCGCCCCCAATGGTGGGAGAGGAGGATGTGACGAAGGGATACGAGCCATGGTCTATGTCTAAAAGCGTTCCTTGGGCGCCCTCCAGCAAAACCTTCTTATCCTGGTCCAGGAGGTCCCGGACGATCTCCTCGGTGGCCCGCACGTAAGGGCGAAGCATCTCGCCCCATTCCAGGCAGGTAGCCATGAGTTCGTCTTCGGAAAGCGCTTCACGGCCGTAGATTTTGGTTATCAGCGCGTTTTTGAACTTCAGGGTCTGTTTCAACCGGGGCGCCAGCGATTCCGGGTCCAAAAGGTCGCCCACCCGTATCCCGGCGCGCCCCACCTTATCCAGATACGCCGGTCCCACGCCCCGCCCCGTGGTGCCAATGGCATCTTCGCCCCTGGCCTCTTCTTCCAACCCGTCCAAAAGGACGTGGTAGGGCATGATGACGTGGGCCCTTTCACTGACGTACAGGTTGCTGGTGTCCACGCCCCGGCGGTCCAGCTCTTGCAGCTCGTTCATAAGCACGTCGGGGCTGACCACCACGCCGTTGCCGATGATGCCGTAAACTCCCTTCCAGCAGATGCCCGACGGGACCAGGTGCAGCTGGAAGGTTCCGCTATCGTTGACCACGGTATGGCCGGCGTTGTTGCCTCCGGCGAACCTCACCACCGCGTCCACCCGTTCGGCAAGGTAGTCGATGATCTTACCTTTGCCCTCATCGCCCCACTGGCCGCCAATCACGGCGTATGCCGGCATAACACCCTCAGTCCTATGGAAATTCATTCGTGCTTTGGCTCAGCCAATGACACAGCCAAAAACCATGGGCAGTATATCAAAATACGCCCAAATTGGAAAGCTAGCGCAGGCACGAGGCAGGTTGGCACAGCGTCTGGGATGACCGTTCCCCCATGGTCTTGACCGGCCCTCTGCAGGGGGCTACTCTAGGTTTCCGGCAGAGTTGGCATGGCCAGGCTGCAGTATCTGCGTGACTGGGCGTGAGGATAAAGCCCCTGCGGCCCTGGTCAAGGACCACCTCAACACCATCAGCCGTCAAATGATCCTCAGGAGGCACGCCATGGCTTTCAAGCTCAACCATCTGCACCTGAAAAGCCCCGATCCCGAGAAAACAGCCAAGTTCTACGTGGACAACCTGGGCGCAACAATCGTGTCTGAGACCGGCGGAGGCCGAGGGTTCCGGTTGGACCTGAACGGCCTGCCTTTGAACATCACCGGCATGATCGAGAGCCAGACCCACGAGCAGGTGTTCGGCATAGAGCATATTGCCATCGACACCGATGACATGGATGGGACCGTGGCCAAACTGAAGGCCAGTGGCGCCCGTATCCTGGAGGAGACCTCGGTGGGCAACGGCCGGAGGGTCTGCTTCTTCGAAGGACCCGAAGGCGTGTGCCTGGAAGTCCTGGAAATGGTTGATTAGCGGACCATACCCCGCTCAATCTGGGCCAATATTGGTGGCGGTGCGGGATTGCCGCCCCCGGCGGCCGGCGCCCATTGCCGGCCTTCATCGGCAACCCAGACTTACCACGGCCTCCTTGGCCGTTTATAATATTGTCCCAGGCAGATTTACTTGGGCAGCTTCACATTTGGGCGACAGGCGGACTACCAGCGATGACGATGAGGGACAAGCTTGAAGACGACATCCGGCAGAGCATGCGGGACCGGGATCAGGCCCGCCTAGACGCCCTCAGGTTCTTGAAAGCCGCCGTGCAAGCAGCCGAAAAGACCGCCGGGAAAGGCCTGGACGACGCGGGAATGTTGGAAGTCACCTCCAAGCAGGTCAACGACCGCCGGGAAAGCATCCGGATGTTCAAACAGGGCAACCGGACCGACCTGGTGAACAAAGAGTCGGCGGAACTGGCGGTGTTGGAGGAGTATCTCCCGCCCCAGTTGACCCACGACGAACTGACCGAGCTGATTCAGGGGATAGTGGCCCAGGTGGGCGCAACCTCCATCAAGGATAAGGGCCAGGTCATGGGAAGGTTGATGCCCCAGGTGCGGGGCAAGGCCGACGGCGCCCAGGTCAACGAGATCGTGACCCAGATCCTCGAGGCCAATGGTTAAAACCCTGGATTTCGGCCACCCGGGGCGGGAGAGGCCATATGGCGCCCATAAACTTTCCCAGTATTCAAGTTTCCCCGTGATCCCCCAGGGGATGACTGCCAGGTTTTGATGCGTTTTGGCATAACCGTGTTCCCCGGAACTTGGAGCGACACCGATTGCCATTACGTGGTGACGGATATCCTGGGGCAGCAGGCCGAATACGTCTGGCACCGGGAGACCAGCCTGGAATCCTACGATTGCGTCATAATCCCCGGCGGTTTCTCCTATGGCGATTACTTGCGCCCCGGCGCCATGGCCAGCCTGTCTCCCGTGATGGACGCGCTGCGCCGTTTCGCCAGCGCCGGGGGGTTGGTCATCGGCATTTGCAATGGCTTCCAGGT
>JADFPM010000096.1 GCA_022562335.1 Chloroflexota bacterium | reverse complement strand
AAGCGGTTGCGGTCGTTCGAGTATTTGGACACTACGCGCGTGTAGGCAACGGCAAGGGAGCGAGTCATCCAGAGCCAAGAGTTGCCGTCCCGTTAACCAGGCACGCGAGGATTGTAGACCAGGTACGAGACCGCCAGATCGACGTCAAAATCGCTTCCCTCCAAGCGTCGGTTGGTGATGTTCACGGCGGATACGGCTAGGGTCGAATCCGCGGCTTCCAGGTCGTGGGCGAAGGCGGCCAATTGCCGCAGCGTCACGTCCTCAAAATACAACCGCGTCGTGAGCCGCTTGTAATCGCTCTTGGGCAGTCGGACCGGCGATTGCGGAATGCTGTCATGCCAATGCGCGTGGTCGATCCCGGCGGTCTCGAGGGCACGTTCCACTTGGGCCAGTAACTCTTCGTTGCGGCGTGGCCGGCCGGCGGCGGCCTGGGGGATCTGATCGCCAGAAAGGTCCGTGGCTCCCGAGACGGTCACCGTGGCCACACCATCGCTGCCCTCAGGCACCACATACCGGTAGGTCCAGACCTTCCCGCCGCCGCCCTCTGTCATCTCCACGGCTTCCAGATCAATGCCTTGGGTATCGATCGAGATCGTGGGTATTCCTTTCACCGTTTGATTAAAGGTGACGGTTATCACCAGGGTCTCGCCGGCTTGCACGGGGCCTTTGGGACTGTAATTCACCTCCACCGACAGCGCGGAAGTGGCCGAGTGGGTCACCCGGCTGGAGTTATTGGCCAGATTCGGGTCGGTCCGGGCGCCGGACACGGAGGCTACGTTTGTGATGTCTCCTGAGGCGTCTACCGTGACCACGATCTCCACTGCCGCCTTCAGACCGGCGCTAATGGTCCCAAGATTGCAGATGACCGAGGTTGACCCGTCACAGGTCCCTTGGCTGGTGGACGTGGAGACGTGAGTGACACCTGCGGGCAGAGTGTCCCGTAAGGTGACACCCAAGGCCGCCGACGGGCCCCCGTTCAACACAGTCAAGGAATAAGTGAGGTCTTCACCCACGTGGACCGCGTCCGGCGAAACCTCGATGGTGATGGCAAGGTCGGCCTTGGGAATCTGGACATAGGTAGCAGCAAGGCCGGTTTGACTGCCGCCGGAGGCCTTGAATTCTATGGTAAATGTGTCGTTCGTGGCGGCGGTATTTTCATTCAACGCCGAATCTGTGGCCGTGATCGTGACAGTGGCCGTGCTGTCGACGTTTGGTACATCGTAGGAATAAGTCCAGATGGTCTGGTCCCCTGAATCGGTCATATCGGTGGCGGAAAGGTCCTGGTCCGATGCATCGATGGCGATCTGCGGTGTCCCGGTGATGGTCTCACTGAACGTGGCGGTGATAGTCAGCGTATCCGCGTCCACCACCGTGCGGTCGGGGCTATAAGTCAGGGCCACCGTCGGAGGGGTGTTATCGATGGTAAAGGTATTGTTGGTGGCGGAGCCGGCGCCGTTCAGGGCCGAGTCGGTGGCGTTGCTTATGGTTATGGTGGCCGTGCCGTTGCTGCCGGACGTAACATCGTAGGCGTAGGTCCAGACCGTCTGGTCTCCCGAATCGGTCATCGCGGTGGAGGTCAAATCCGTGTCTGTGGTGTCGATAGATATCTGGGGCGTACCGGTGACTGTCTCGCTGAATGTAGCGGTGATAGTCAGCGTATCCGCATCCTTCACCGGGCGGTTAGGGCTATAGGTTATGGCCACCGTGGGGCCGGTGTCATCGATGGTAAATGTATTATTGGAAGCGGTGGCGTTCGCATTCGTCGCCGAGTCGGTGGCGCCGGATATGGTTACCGTGGTCGTGCCTTCACTGTTTGTGGGTACGTTGTAGGAAAAGGTCCAGGTGATCTGGTCTCCTGAATCGGTCATGTTGGTGGCGGATAGGTCGGTGTTTGAAGTGTTGATGGCGATCTGGGGCGTCCCGTTGATCGCCTCGTTGAAAGTGGCCGTGATGTTAAGGGTGTCGGTGTTCTTCACCGCCCTGACGGGACTGTAGGTCAAGGCCACTGTGGGAGCGGTGTTGTCTATGGTAAAAGTATTGTTTGTCGCGGTGGCGTTAGGGTCGTCGCTGGAGTTGACGGCGGCGATGGTCACGGTGGCCGTGCCGTCGTTGCTCGATCCCGAAGGAACGGTGTAGGCAAAGGTCCAGACCGTCGTGGCGCCCGACATATTGGTGGCGGCTTGATCCACGTCCGAGGTATCTATCGCTATCGTAGGGGTCGAGCCGACCTTTACCGCCGGGGTGAACGTGGCGGTGATAGTGAGTGACTCGCCCCCTTTCACCGCCCGGTTGATGCTATAGGTCACGGCTACCGTCAGGGCGGCGATGGTCTGCGTTTGAGTCGCGCTGGTTAGACCCGCGCTGGCGGCGGTGATGGTGGGGCTGCCAGTGGCGGAGTCCTTGTAGTAAACGGTGGCCGAATTGGAGCCGGTTGAGATGACGATATCAAGTGTTAAAGAATAGGACCCTCCGGCGGTGGCGCTAAAGGTGCCACCGCCAGTGTCGGAACTGAAGGCGATGGTGGTGTCGCTGCCGACGGTTTTTACATTCCCAAAGGTGTCCTGGGTCTGGGCGGTGATAGCCTCCGAAGCGGTGTTCGTTGGCACCGAGCGCGCCGGGGTGGTGAATACCAGTTTATTGACCGTCCCAGCGTTCACGGTTTGCTGCTGGGTGGCGTTGATTAGATCCAGGCTGCTGGGATTTTCCGCGGCGGTGATGGTAGGGGTGCCGGCGGTCTCGTCCTTGTAGAAAAATGTGGCCGTGCTGCCGCCCGATGAGATGGTGACGCTGAGGGTTGAGGTATAGGTCCCACCGGATGTGGTGCTGAAAGTGCCGGTTCCCACGTTAGAACTCAGATCGATCGTAAGGTCGCTGGTCACGTTGATGGCTGCGCCCAGGCCGTCTTGGGATTCTACCGTGTAGGTTGATGACGCGGCCCCCGCCGTCAGGGTTTGTGCCGAAGATGTGATGCCGACTCGGCTAAGGGTCAAATCGACAATAACCGTTTCACCCGTCGTGGTGCTGGTGCTTGTGAGGTTGATCTCTCCATTGCTCGCCCTCAGCGTGTCTTTGAGGGCGCCCACTCCGCCCAAGCCACCCACGCTTGAGAATACGGAGGTCACCACCGCCGACGCTCCAGTCCCATCGGCGACGATAAGACCGCCATAATCATCGCCGGCGGCGGAGAACCAGTTCACCGGAATCTTCACTTCCACGCCTAATTTTGTCGTGCCACCGTCGTCATATGTCCCGATCTCGCCGGCGGCGGCGGTGTCGCCCAAGTCGCCGGTGAAACCTCCGAACTTGGTTTTGTTTGTCACCTTGTCGTCAAGATTTCCGGTGGTGTTCGCCCCGATCGGTGGGAAGGGGGTTTGGTACTGATAAAGGACTAACTCGACCTCATCTGAGCCATCATTCGCATTGGCGAAGACCTGCAACAGGTGGTCGGCCTTGCCGGAGTTGGCGAGACCAAGATTCAACTGGATGTTGTACTTCTGGCTCAGGGACGATCCGGTTTCCTGGGTATCGATTCGAAAGTAAAAATTCTGGATGGGGTTGGATGAACTGGATGAAGTGGCGCCACTTGTTGCCTGGGTCGACATACCCGCCCAGAAAAAATTGAGGTCGCTGGCGTCGCTGTTAGGCTGGTCGGCAGCATCGGAGCCATCCTCACTCACCGCTATTCCTGTAATTGGAGATGAAGGGGTGCCCCAATCGCTCAGCGTCCCATCGATGGTGATGGCGGAAGAACCGAGCGGAGTGCCCAGGGCAACGTCGGTCGAGCGCAACAGATATGCGTTTATCAACAGGCTTGCCAATACGATGAACGCCAGCGCACCGACGGTGGTTGCGGTGCGCCTATTTTTTTGTTACGGCAAAAAGCATCGGCTTAACCCGGCAAAGAACGGGGCAGAGCCCTTTGATAGCAGGACTGGCCCGATGTGGTGAACGCGGACTCGATCATCCATATCGGGTCACGTAAGCCCATAAGGGCCGTGCGTTAGATTTTGGCGTCATCGAAGAGATACCCGGACGCCACGGTTCCGTCCGGCAATCGATCGAAGTGACCGGCGAAGTCCGGCGAAAAGGCTGGGTGGAGAACAGCGGATGAAAAGCCCCCTTCAGGCCGGCCAAACAACGGAAGGCCGGTTGCAGGCGAAGATTCGCGGATTTTTTGGGAGGCCGTAGAGTTATAAAAATGATCGGTACGGTCATAGGAACTGGCTCTGTTGGCTGCGGTCACGGTTGGGTGACCTGCTCCCAAGTCTGTACTGGGAATCCTATTTTCGCTTGGACACCATTTGGTTGGTTATGAACCGGCAGGCAGGACACGAACGGAAACAGGGTGGTGAAACCGGATGAACGCGAATATTTTTACAACCATATGCTCGTATGCCGGCGGGCTATTGCACAGGTATCGTTACCTCAATGATGATTTAAAAACTGCAGGCACATAGTAGTATTGTTACGAAAACATGTCAAAGGGTAATGCGCTTAAATAAGCCGGTGTTACCCAAAGATTTTGCGATGGGACTGTAGCTTGTCAGGGAAACATTGAAAGAAGGACTACACGGGCCGTCCGGGGCCGGCAGCTTTGCCCAGACCCATCTGACCTCCTTTCCGCGGTGGCATGGCCAAGCGCCCCATTTGGTGCGCGCCTTGGAGACCCTATTCCCGGTCAACGGATGTGCTGGGCAAACTCGCCTCGGAACTTCGCCATCTTGGGGTCGATGACAATCTGGCAATACATCATGTCCGGATTGTTCATATAGAACTGCTTATGGTCCTCCTCGGCTTCGTAAAAACCATCCAGTTTCGCGACCTCGGTGACGATGGGACCGCCTTTGGCGCCGGAACCATCAAGCCCTTTGATGAATGCCTCCGCCTGATGTTTTTGGTCGTCGTTGGCATAAAGTATGAGAGAGCGGTAGTGGGTCCCTCTATCCGCCCCTTGGCGATTCAGCGTGGTGGGGTCGTGGGTCGCAAAGAATACCTCTAGAAGGCGATCGAAGGTTACCTGCTCTGGGTCGAACCGGATCCTTATCACTTCCGCGTGGCCGGTCTCGTCGGTGCATACCTGTTGATAGGTGGGATTTGCCACGTGGCCTCCCGCATAGCCGGGTACGACCGACACCACGCCTTTAAGTTCGGAAAAGACCGCTTCGGTGCACCAGAAACAGCCTCCCCCGAACACCGTGATCTCGTCTTTCGTTTCTACCATATTATCTCCCATCGCCTTATTTCCATGAATTCAAGATATCCCGGCAGGACAGACATGTCCACTGGGAAAAACGAGCCGCTCCGGTGAGGAGGCCTGTCCGGCCGGCCGGCAAAGTGTGTTTGTTGGGCCGCCAAAAACACTTTGTTTCGTCCCCGTGTCCCGATGGCTGTGGGAATCGGAGATATATCATAGATTCCAGCGTGTCAAACCCGCCGCGGCCGGGCAAATGTCGTAACCGAAGGCCGCGGAAAACGGTTGACCGTTCTCTGGAGGCGAAGGTAAACTCCAGGCATCCCGCCGGACCGGTCCCCGATATCCCCAAATTGGACTTCTCGATCTAGGCGGCCCCAGCCCTAGATGGGTATTTGGGTATTCTGGGATTCCGGACACTGACGGCGGTTTGACAGAGGTAAGCAGCGGTCCGATGCGTTATCGGTCTCACTGGAGAGTGTAAGGTGAACTATCGGGATTTGGGCAACACCGGTGTCCGGGTGTCCGAGATAGCCTTTGGTTGCGGGGGCAACGCCGGATTGATGGTCAGGGGGACTCCCGAACAGCAGCGGGAAGCCATCGGCAGGGCCCTCGAACTGGGCATCAACTATTTTGATGAGGCCCCGGACTACGGCGACGGCGTTTCAGAGACCAACCTGGGCCGGGCGCTGAAAGACCTGGGAGCGCGTCCCTATATCACCACCAAGGTAGAGGTCCGGGCAGAGGACCTTGGCGACATCGCGGGGCACATCGTCCGCTCGGTGGACCAGAGCCTCCAGCGGCTGGGCGTGGACTATGTGGACTTTTTGCAGCTCCATAACGGCCCCGTCATGGAGCGGCCCGAGCAGACCGGACGTTCCTACACTCATTTGTGGATCGAGGACTACCTGCGCGCCGGCGGGGCGTTGGAGGGGCTCCAGCGGGTCCAGCGCAGCGGCAAGGCACGGTTCATCGGCTTCATCACCCGGGGCAACGACTACCCCGCGGTCCAGAGATTGATCGATACCGGCGTATTCAGCTTGATCAACGTTTCGGTCAACCTGCTCAATCCCTCCGCCGCCGCAAAGCCGTATGGTATGGATGTAGAGCACGACTACAACGGGATACTTGGCTACGCTGCCACCCATGGCGTTGGCGCCGCCATCTATAGCCCGTTGGCCGGGGGCTTCCTGAACGAAAACGCCCTCGCCGGTGGGTCTGGCCACCCGATGGCCGGTGGCGCCCGCTCCCCTGATGTCCAAGAGACCGGGGTGCGGCGGGCCAGGGCCGTCAGCTTTCTCTCGCGAAAGCTCAATCCCGAATCTCAGACTGAAGACCACAACCTTGCCGAGGCCGCCATGCGGTTCGTCCTATCCTTAGAGGGCGTGACCACGGTCCTGGGCGGCTTCTCTGACCAAGAGCAGGTGGAGGAGATGGCGGCATGCTCGGGAAGAGGTCCGCTCTCCGAACAGAACATGGCCAGGCTGGAGACGGTCTGGCGCGCCAATTTCGGCCTGCCGGCCTGAGCCGTTCCCCAGCGCGCCGGTTGGCCGGACGGTGAATGCGGGCGATTCATGGGCCGAAACCGAAATCCTGGTTGACGTCGTTCAAATCGCTGTTGTAGCCTTTCCGTCAATACTGATATCAAAGGCCCCACATACCCGATATCGGCCAAGGGCAACATAGTGGTCCCATCTGGGCCGCTTGGGAGTCGATCCGAACAGGAGGACGAGCCATGGCATCTTTTGTCCACTCAAACGGGGACCGTTCACTCAGCGCCCTCATCGATCTTGACCGCGGCCTGGTCGGCAGGGAGATCTACGTCAACGAGGATATCTATCGTCAGGAGCTGGAACAGATCTTTGCCCGGGCGTGGCTTTTTATTGGCCACGAGAGCCAGGTGCCCAATCCAGGCGATTTCGTGGTGTCCCGCATGGGCGAAGAGGAAGTCATCCTGGTGCGCGACCGCCGCGACAAGCGGCTGCACATTTTCCTGAACTCGTGCCGGCACAAGGGGATGAAGGTGTGCCGCTATGACGATGGCAACACCCTGGTCTTCACCTGTCCGTTCCACGGTTGGAGCTATGACACCGATGGCCGGCTGGTGGGGGTGCCCTACTATGACGCGGCGTATCACGGCGAGTTGGACAAGAGCAAATGGGGTCTGCACGAGGTGGCCCAGATGTGCAACTACTACGGGTCCATCTGGGCGACGTGGGACCCTAAGGCGCCCTCCTTTGAGGACTATGTGGGCGCGTATGCTCCCAGCATCCGGCACTGTTTTCAGAGCACCGACGGCGCCGACAACGGGGTGGAGTTGTTCAACCCCGTCGTCAAGTGGCGCATCCCAACCAACTGGAAGTTCCCAGGGTTCAGCTTTGCCGGGGATGCCGCCCACGCGGCGATGACCCACCGGTCCGTGAATGTCGCGGCCATCGGCCCCCAGGGGGCGATGGAGGGTGGCAGCCGGTCCCCTATGAGGACACCGTTTCCTTCCAGGTCGTACAGCGTGGGCGACCACGATCTGGGTCACGGGGGCCAAAACACCATCTATGACCAGACCGGGGCGCCTTCTCATACCGACACCTGGCAGACCATACCAGAGGTTGACGAGTACTACCGCAAGACCGCCGAGGAAAAGCAGAAGCGGTATGCGGGGAAGCACCTGCCTGCCGGCGGGCACGGCGGCGGGCATTTCTGCATCTTTCCCAACGTGATAATAGACCATTGGCGCATCCTGCCTTGGCATCCCCACGGGGTTGGGATGACCGAAAGCTGGCGGCTGTACCCGGTGGACAGGAACGCCCCCAAGGTGGTGAAGGACGCCCAACGCCATTATGTGATGCGCTACTGCGGTCCCACCGGCCTGACCGAATCGGACGACATGGAGAACTGGAACTACTGTTTCCCGGCGAGCAAGGGGACCATAGCCCAGCGCTTGCCGTACAACTTTGAGATGGGGCTTGGCCACGGCGAAACCGATGACCAGATGCCCGGGTTGACCCTCAACTATCGTATCTCCGAAGAGCCCGCGCGGGCCCGCTTCCGCCGGTGGATGGAGTTTATGGAAGCCGGCAGCTGGGATGATATATTCCCGGTGAGGAAGAAGTAGCAGCAGTGGTACCCCCTGCTCATGCGCTTAAGGGCGACTTCTTGAAAATGTCATTCTGAGAACGAAGTGACGAAGCATTTGGGGTGGGGAGAAGACAGACCGCAGGTTTTTGCGGTAAAGGCGTTCGAAAGAACTTGCGAGAACGCTGAAAGTTAACCATCCCTGGAGGTGGACGAGCCATGGTTCAAGAAGGCAGTTCCGAGGACATTTCAAACATCAACGACACCGTGGGTCTCCGGGATATCCCGGAAGGGACCAAGGTCAGGCTGCGGAATGGGGCGATCGCCGAGGTCACCGCCAACCCTCGGGACGGGGGTTGGATCTTCATCCGCTTCATCGAGCACCCCGAGGACCCCTCGAAGGTTGGAGAGGATGACATGGCCTTCTGCACCGACGTGATAGCGTTGGTGTAGCCGCTCCGTGGAAGACTGGGGGCAGGACAACACTGTAGGGTTGTCCTTCGGCATGATCGACACACCGGCGGGGCCAGTGCCCCGCGGGAAGGCGTGAAGAATCCGTTTGAGGAGTTTCGAACATGGCTCTGACAAGTGCGATGGAGCAATCCCTGGAGCGCCTGCTCTTGGAGCGGGAGATCGAGCAGTTCCTGTACATGGAAGCGGAGTTGCTCGATGAACGCCGGTTCAGCGAATGGATAGAGTTGATCGCCGACGATATCCATTACCACATGCCCATCCGCCGCAACGTGAAGTTCGGCGAGCAGCACCGGGAGAACAGCGATTCCGAGTCGGAGATCTCCTGGTTCGACGAGGGGAAGGAAACCCTGGCCGGGCGCGTCCGCCAGATAAACACCGGCATACACTGGTGTGAGGAGCCGTTCTCGCGCGTCCGCCACATCATCTCCAACGTGCAGGT